>JACCTH010000037.1 GCA_013812505.1 Acidimicrobiia bacterium
GAGCGCTCCTCCCTCCTCCATGTCGCCCAGTCGTTGTTCCATGATCATGAGCCGGCGCTTGCCCTGGGGTTGGAAACGGTTTGGATCGATCGTCGAGCTGCGCGTGGCGGCTCCGGGGCGACGCCACCCCCACCCATTGCGGTGACTCCCACCTGGACCTTCCCCTCGATGGCCGCTTTCGCGGTAGCCGTCGACGGGCGCTAGTCGAAGCCCGCGCTCAGGACGATCTCGCCCCCGGTGACGATCGGAGCCTCGACTTGGAAGGTGTCTGCGATTTCGTTCCAGGCTTGGAAGCGGGGATCAGCATCGTGAACATGATGACCATCTCCGTCGGCGAAGCTCACGCTGATCAGATATTGCACTGCCCCTTTGATGGGTCGGGTCGAGATGTCCATCCGGGCGAGGTAGGCGTGCAGCATGATTCCCCGACCGACATAGTCCTCCCAGATCGGGAGCTCATGTTCACGAAAGCCGCGTTCGAATTCGGCCACCTTCTCGGCGTCGATGTTGAGAACGATCCCCACTGCTTCCATCGTCTCTCCTTGTCTTCTGTGCTTGGTGGACCGTCCGCGACGCGTTGGGGAGTGGTCATTTGACGTAGAGCGTCTTTCCCTTCTTGACAACCTGGCCCCGGCCGAGCGGCACGACAATGGTGAACAGCTTGTAGGCGAAGCCGAGGCCAGGAACCTTCGCAAATATGCCCTGCGGACCCCGCAGCATCTGGCCTGTTTGCACGTCGTATTTGGACGCGTGCCAAGGACAAACAAGGCATCCCTCGGCATCGATGCTGCCGTCAGCGAGATCGGCGAGGAGATGGCGGCATCGCCGGGTGACGGCGAAATACTCACCTTCGATGTTGCCAACCGCCCATCGATCGGCACCGGTTACGGTGCCCGATGGCAGCTTGGAGATTGGACCAACTTTTGCCAGTTCATCCTCAGCCATCAACCCTCCTCATAGGAACGAAAGTACTCGCGGGAGCGACCCGCCGGATCCTATTTCACCTGGGCGGAGGCCGGCGATCAGGCGATTCGATTTCAATGGTCCGAAGAAGATCAACGAGTGCTTCCGCACCAAGCTCAGGCGCCAAACCACTCCGCGGTCTCGACCTGTGGCTCGATGGCAACGTCACTTCAACGTGAACAACAGAAGTCCAGCCAACGCCGCCGCAGCAACGATCACTGGTTCGGGGATGCGACGGGGACTTTTCCAGAGGACCAGCAGCGCGGCGAGGGCGATGAGAGCAGTGGAGATATCGATGATGGCGCGGCGGCCAAGAACGATGACCGCGCCGGCGATCGCGCCGATGGCGGCGGCGGTGACGCCGTCGACGATGGCAGCGATGGCAGGGCGGCGGCCGAACTTGCGGAAGTACGGCGCGGGAATAACCGTCAATATGTAGGCGGGCAGAAACGTTGCCACGGCGGCGACGATCGCACCGGGGAGCCCGGCCACCAGGTAGCCGATAAAACCGGTGGTGATGACTACCGGGCCGGGGGTGATCATCGCAACTGCGACCGCATCGAGGAATTGTTGGTCGTTGAGCCAGCCGAACCCGACGACCACCCCCCCGTAGAGGAAAGGGACAATCGCCAGCCCGCTTCCGAACACGAACGCTCCGGCTCGAAAGAAGAACCAAAAGACTTCGGCCAAGCTCTGGGGGGAACCGGTCGCTTGTGTGGTCAAGGACAGGGGGAGGAGCAAACCGGCAGCCGTCCCGGACCGGGCTCGAAAGCGGGGCGAGCGGGCCGCCCAGACGACCAGCCCCGCGATGGGGAACAGCTCCACCCGTTCGGTCTCGGTGATCGCCGTGATCGCCATGCTCACCGCGAAGATGGCCCATAGGAGAAGATCGCCATGAACCGTCTTCCGGGTGAGGCGATAGGCGCTCCAGGCGATGATCCCGATGATGGCCGCCCCGACTCCGTAGAAAACCGCCTGCATCCAGGGAAGCCCGCCGAAGCGGAGATACGCCCACCCAATGGCGACGACCATGACAAAGGAGGGAAGGACAAAAGCCAGCGTCGTCAGCGAGGCGCCGAGGTAGCGATAGTGGACGAATCCGAGGTAGGTGCAAAGCTGCGCGGCGAGAGGTCCGGGGGAGATGTTGGCGAGGGCCAGCCCTTCTCGGTACTCCTCCTCAGAGATCCAGCCTCGGCGGGCGACCAGGTCCCGATGCATGTACTCGACCAGCGCCACCGGGCCGCCGAAGCCGGCAACACCCAGGTAGAGGAAATAGCGGACAAGCTGGGAAAGCCGGTACGCCGGGATCGATGGAGAAGGCGTCCCGGTCATCGGTCAGATCATTCTTGCGTAACAAACCCCGCCCAGTTTGATCAATCTGGGCGGCGCAGATTTACGCAAGAATGGTTGGGTGATGGGAAAACGCGTATTTCGGATCGTCGCGTTCGTCGTGATGATGGCGGTGCCGGTGGCAGTCGGCCTCGGGGTAATCAGCCTTACCGCGGGACCTGGGAGAGTCGACGCCGACTTCGGGCCGGGCTCGGCGTGGATCGTTGGTTGGTCGTTGTTAGTCGCATTTCAATTGGCGTCTGGCATATCGCTCTTCGTCCGACGCCATGCGGTGGGAGTTGAGCGGGCGCAGCTTGGCTGGGTCGTCTTGCCGCTGGTCCTGTTGGGTGGTGCCGTCGCTACGACCGCGGCCTACGTGGTGTGGAGCGTCGCGACCGGAAGGCCCGAACCCGGCGACGCGGTCTGGACACCGGTCTATGTCACCTTGCTGCTCTTCCCTCTGACCTTTGGGATTGCGATCCTGCGTTACCGCCTCTATTCGATCGACCGCATCATCTCGCGAACGCTTTCCTATGGCTTGATCACGGCGATGTTGCTTGGCATCTATCTGGGAGCGATTTTTGTGTTGGGCGCAATCCTTCCTGAGCAGGGGGACCTCGCCGTCGCCGGTTCGACCCTGGTGGCGGCTGCTCTCGCCAACCCACTACGAACCCATGTACAACATTGGGTTGACCGCCGCTTCAACCGAGCGCGGTTCAACGCCGAGTTGACCCTCGAGGCCCTCACCCGACGCTTGGCCACAGAGGTGGATTTGTCCGCCCTCTCGCGCGAGCTTGTTTCGGTGGTGGGCCAGACAGTCCAGCCCGTGACTAGCAGGATCTGGCTCCGAGAGACGGCCTCCTGAATGACCTACCCCAAGGCGCGCTACCACGGTTCGACCGGCGAAGTCTCGGCGCGACTTCGGCCGGGCACGAACGAACCGGATCTGGTTCGTACGAGCGGAACCGAGGTTCACTACTTGGCGACCGGAGCCTCGACCGGGGGCCTCTTCGGGCTCTATAGATGGTCGATGGGCCCCGCCCAAGGTGGAGCCGAGCCACATTTTCATCGCACGATCTCCGAGTCGTTCTACATCCTCAGCGGCTCGGTCCGGGTCTATAACGGGAAAGAGTGGCTCAATGCCGAGGTCGGCGATTTCATGCATGTTCCTCCCGGTGGAATCCATGCTTTCAGCAACGAGTCCGATGCCGCCGCGTCAATGCTGATCCATTTCGCACCCGGAGCCCCCCGCGAGTCCTACTTCGAGAACCTCAACCGGCTCGGCGAGATGTCCGAGTTCGAGCGCGAGGCATTCTTCGTTGCGCACGACAATCACTATCTCAAGTAGGACACGTCGCAACTCCGACCGTCAAGGAAGCCGGTCGTGAGCCCGACCCGCGCCATCGAACCTGGGCCCGCTCCGACCGCTTCGTCCCGCGCCGATTCGTTCGGCCTCTTGTCCGTTTCATCCGCATCGAATCTGCATCCGGGGGCGTGCTCCTGGTCGCCGCGGTCGCGGCGATGGTTTGGGCGAACTCACCGTGGTCCGACGCGTATCACCAGCTCGTCGAGGGAACCAGATTCGCTGTCGAGCTCAGGCCGCTCCGGATTACCAGAGCCTCGCCGAATTCATCAACGACGGCCTCATGACCATCTTCTTCTTCGTGGTGGGATTGGAGATCAAGCGGGAACTCGTGGTTGGTGAGCTGCGCGACCCTCGCACGGCCCTCCTGCCAATAGTCGGCGCGCTGGGCGGCATGATCATCCCGGCTGCGATTTACATTGCGATCACCAGCAACGTTGGGCCGAAGCCGCCTCCGGCTGGGCGATACCGATGCCAACCGACATCGCCTTTGCGGTCGGGGTGATCGTGCTCCTCGGGAGCCGGGTGCCCGCAGGTGCGAAGCTGTTCGTCTTGACGTTGGCGATCGCCGACGACCTCGGCGCCATCGCCGTGATTGCCATTGTCTACTCAGCCGACCTCGAGATCGGCTGGTTGCTGCTGGCGATATTCGGATTGGCGGCGATCTGGATCAGTCAGCGTGTGGGGATTCGCTCGTTGGCCTTCTACGTTCCCTTCGGCTTCGCCATCTGGTACGCCACCTTCCGTTCGGGCGTTCCCGCCACTCTCGCTGGAGTAGCGCTCGGTTTTCTGACTCCGGCTCGCTCTCTCTACAGCGTTCACGAACTCGAGAGCAAGGCTCGCACCATCCTTGACACGTATCCGCTTGGGGGACGCGCCGAGCATCATGAAAAGTCTCACCACGAAGCGGAACTGCTTGCCGAAATCGCCACCGAATCGATCGCGCCGTTGAATCGTCTCGAAAACAGGCTGTTGCCCTGGTCTTCGTATGTGATCGTCCCATTGTTCGCCCTCGCCAACGCCGGTCTCGACCTGCGCGGGCCGAGCCTCGTCGACCTGCTTTGGAACCCGCTCGCGGTCGCGATCGCCGGTGGGCGGTTGGTCGGAAAGGTCGTCGGCATCACCTCCTTTGCCTGGCTCGCGGTCCGTCTCGGATGGGGACGGCTTCCCAGACAAACCAACTGGAATCACATCGTCGGCCTTGCCGCTCTGGGCGGCATCGGCTTCACTGTCTCGCTGGTCATCACCAATCTGGCTTTCACCGACCCCGCCCTCGTCAATATCGCCTGCGCCGGCATCGTCGCGGGATCGCTTCTCTCTGGCGTTGTCGGCTCGCTCCTCCTGCTTCGGGCCCATGCACACGCGTAAATCCCGGGTTCTCGGGGCTGGTATCGCTGTACAACAACGATACGAACCCAGGGTTCGCAAATGACGCGGCTGGAGGAGCTCGTGGGGATCCGGTCGGTGACGGGGGAGGAGAGCGAGGCGGTCGAGTGTTGCCGGAGGTGGTTGGAGGACGCCGGGGCTGATGAGATCGACCGGTGGGATGTCGACATGGCCACCCTCGAACGCGACCCCGATTATCCCGGTCGCGAGGTGGAGCGCGACGTGGTTCCGGTGGTCGCGGCGAAGCTGGTCGGGGATCGTCCCGGCCCGACCGTGACCCTCACCGGGCATGTCGACACGGTTCCTCCCGGGAACAAATGGACGAGCGACCCATTCATCCCCCGGCGAGACGGCGACCGGCTGTATGGCCTCGGCGCTTGCGACATGAAAGGCGGCGTGGTGGTCGCGGTCGAGTCGTTCGCCGCGATCGCGCGACGGGGACGCGACTTCGCCGGCGAGCTCCAGATCGTCCTTGTGCCCGGTGAGGAGGATGGCGGAACCGGCACCTTGGCGGCGATCAGGCGCGGCTGGGGAGGAGATTTGGTGATCATCACCGAGCCCACCTCGCGGGCCGGGAGCTCGCAGATCGTGATCGCCCATGGCGGCGCCTTGACCTTCACGATCGAGATAACCGGGAGATCAGCCCATGCCTCGATCGCCCCCGAAGGCGAGAACGCCCTCGACCATTTCTGGTTGATTCATCAGGCGCTCAAAGACATCGAGCAATCGATCAACGCCCAAGAGACGGTCGACTTGATGCTGGCCCTCGGCACCCCCTATGCCACCAACGTCGGGAAGGTCACTGGCGGGGTTTGGTCGGCGAGTGTCATGGAACATCTTCGAGCCGAGGTTCGCATGGGTGTCGCGTTGAACGAGACAATCGCCGCAGCCGAGGAGCGAGTGATTCGAGAGGTTCTCGCCAAGGCGGACGCAGATCCCTGGCTCGCCAGCCACCCGCCGACGGTGACGCGGACGGGGGGAGCGTTCGGTTCGGCCGCGATCTCCGGCACTCATCCCTTGGTGACGACCCTGGCCGACGCCGCCGCCGAGGTCACCGGCCAGCGGCCGGCCAACATCGGAGTTCCCTATGGATGCGACATGGCGCTCTGGCAAAGAGTCGGCAAGTCAACGCCTTTGGTCTATGGGCCCGGTGACATCCGCCAAGCGCATGCGCCCGACGAGTGGGTATCGCTCGAACAAGTCGAAGTCGTGACCGAGGTGCTCATTCGCGCCTGCCTCGACCTGCTCCAGCCGGTTATGGAAAGCGGTTGAACCAAAACGCCGAAAGAGCGGCGCCGGCCAGCATCAGAAGGCCCGCCTGGCCCGCAAAAAGGTAGCTGAGGTCGCGGGTTTCGGTCTCGTAGCCGACTCGCGAGCCGATCTCGAGGTAAACGTTCTCTAGGTCCTCCGCGGTCGGCGCATCGAAGAACTGCCCGCCTGTCTGCTCGGCGATCCGCATCAAAGTCTCCCGATCGGGAGGAACTGAGATCGTTTCGACGTTGCCCAAGACGTCGACGATTCGAACCGTGCCTTCCGGCGTACCCAACGCCACCGCAAAGATCGGGATGCCCAAGTCGGCGGCGAGGGCGGCCGCCTCGAGCGGTTCCCGTACGCCCGCGGTGTTGGCGCCGTCGGAGAGCAAGAGGATCGACACCGGGAGCGGTCCTTCCTTGTCGCCTCCCCCCTGGGTGGCGTTCACTCCGACTTCGACCGAGAAGGCGATCGCGTCGCCCAGTGCCGTCCTGCCTTCGGCCCGCAGTGAGGAGAGGGCGCCGAGCAACAGCTCGCGATCGCGGGTCGCGGGGGAGAGGACTCTCGCTTCGGTCGAAAACTGCACCAG
>JACCTH010000050.1 GCA_013812505.1 Acidimicrobiia bacterium
CAGGTGTAGTCGTCATAGGAGCGACCGACGATTTGATCGGCTCCCGACTGAATTCCTGCGTCCGCTAGGACGTCGGCGAGGAGAACGCCTTGCCAACGAGCGTTGCCGACGAGCCTCCCGCCTACCTCGTTGGAGACACAGGTCAGCGTGATGTCAGCTTCCACCTGTGGCCGACTGAGCAGGTCTTGGTAAGAAAGTGTGACTTCGCGCTCGACCATGCCAAAGATGCGCAGCGAGTAGTCGTCGGCAGCGATCTGCGGGATAGTGAGGGCGGTGTCGATGCGATAGAAGTCTTCGTTGGTCGTGACGAATGACGCCAGGCCGGCGGTGTCGAAACCGGCCGACTCGGGGATAAGGGGGAGCGGGTCGGGGACACGGGGTAGGTCGCCGGTGTTGGGGTCGACGCGAAACCGACCACCGAGTACGAACCCGGTGGCACCGAGCCCGCCCGCGAGGAGGGCCGAGGCGCCGAGTCCTGCCAGCAGTTGCCGGCGGGACTCGGACACCTCCGTGCCCCCTTGCCATCTCTGGTGGAGGAACCAGAGAACGGCGATACCGGCGAGCGCTCCGACGACCGAAGGCAAAGAGGAGAGAATCTCGCCTTCGGAAACAGCGGCCGCCGCGCCGATAGCCCCAAAAATCCCAATTCCGAGGAGGCCCCAATAGAGGCTCCGGCGGAAGGCCAAAACTCCGATCAGCGCCGAGTAGCCGAGCAGCAAGACCCCAATGCCGGTCAGCAACGCGATCTTGTCATTGGTCCCAAAGACCGAAATCGCGAACTCTTTCAACCCTGAGGGGGCGAAATCGATTGCACGATTGCCGACGCTGATTACCGGAGATTCGAACGTCGAGTTGGCCGAGGAGACGACTTCGGCCACGCCCAACGCCACTAAGCCGGAAACGATTCCGGCGACTATGGCAAGGGGGCGGCTAAGGCGCTGGGCCTCGGCGGATGACATTCCCCCTTGGTTCGCTACGCGGCCAAAGCCGGATTGGTGGCGTGTCTTAGAGCTGTCCGCTGAGCAGAATCGGGCCGGTCGGAAGATCTGATCCTCCCGCCGGTTCGAGCGTCACCGCGATCATCTGTCCGGGCGAGAAATCGTCGACAATCACCGCTTCGCCTGCCTCGAAGAGGCCGGCGGGATGGGGTCCGGTGTCGTCGATCAGCCAGAGCTCATACACCGAATCGGCGGGGGCGTCGGCGAGATCCTCGGTGGCGAACACACCCTGGCCGAGCGACACCGAGTGGGTGAAGCGGCCCTCGCCCTCGGCGCCGGCGAGAGCGGTTGGCTGGGCGTCGGCGGCCTGATAGATCGCCGCCACCTGTTCGAAGTGATCGAGACGGGCAAGCGAGGTGGCCCAAAGGCTCCCGAAGACCAAGGCCACAGCCGCAGCCGCCGTGGCCACAATCCAGGCGAGTCCGCGTCGGCGGCCCGGCGCCTGAATTTGGCTGAGAACTCGTTGACGCAGATCAGTAGGGGCGGCTGCTGATGACAGATCGGCGAGGAAGGTGGTTGCTTCGAGCAGCTCGGCGAGCTCGCGTCGACAAGAGTCGCATTCGTCGAGATGGCGTTCGAAGCGATGCGCCTCGAGCTCGTCCAACGCATTGAGCGCGTAGGCGGCGACGAGGTCGTGTTCTTCAGACATGGTCGTCTCTCATGACCGACCGCAACCGTTGCAGTCCGTCCCGCATCCGGGTCTTGACGGTGCCGAGGGGAGCCCCCAATCGTTCGGCGACCTGGTTCTGGGTGAGCCCCCCGAAGTAGGCGAGCTCGATTACTTGGCGCTGTAGGTCCGAGAGCTTGCCGAGAGCCTTAGTCAGACGGGCGCTTTCTTCGTGCTCGATCGCCCTCTCGGAGGCATCGGGAGCGGCTGGTTCGCCGATCAAACCCTGCTCGCGATCGCGTGCGCTCTGGATGCGGCGCACTGCGTCGACGGCCCGGCGATGGGCCAGCGTGGCGATCCAGGCTCGAGCCGGGGCGCGGTTCGCATCGAACCGATCCGCTTGCCTCCAGATTTGGAGATAGACCTCTTGGGTGACCTCCTCAGCCAGCGCGGGCGAGCGAAGAATCCTTAGGGTGAGCCCGTAAACCATCGAGGCCGTTTGGTCATAAACGGATTCAAAAGCCGAGCTGTCGCCGCGGGCAATCGACGTGAGCAGGTCGTCGAGTCCGGTGGCGTGGGTCACGAAAAGGAAACGTAATAGTTTTTGCCGCATTAGCCCAACAATGTGAGGAGGCGCGATCGGATACACCGATGCAAAAGCGGCTTGCATACCCATATTCGCCACGAAGCGGTTGTCGGATTGCCACAGGGGAATGTGCCAGTTAGCTAATGGGTGCAGCTGCCGACTGTGAAGCCATCGCTTCGGGCTTTCTCGGTCAACCGATCAACGCGTTGTCCACGATTGCATTCCTAGTCGCCGGAGCGTGGCTCGTCTTGCAACGGCCTCGAGCCCGATGGGTCGGGATCGGATTGGTCGCCACCGGCGTCGGGTCGTTTCTGTTCCACGGTCCGATGCCGTCGGGCAACGAATGGGCCCACGATGTCAGCCTCGCGTGGCTGTTGGCGCTGATCGCGGGGTTTGGTACGCGCTGGAAAGGCCTTTCTCGTGTTCCGGCCCTCTTGGTCCTGACAGCCGTGATGGCCTTCGCACCGATGGCCGCAGATCCGATAGCGGTCCTCCTCTCAGTGTTTGCCGTCGCCTCGATCTTGTGGCGCGAGCGGTCTTGGGCAACGATCGGCCCGCTTCTCCTAGTCGGCGCGGCCGGCGTATACGGAAAGCTCGGCGCCACCGGCGGTCCACTTTGTGACCCAGCGTCGATCTGGCAGCCACACGCGGTTTGGCATATCGTCGCCGCAACCGGTGTTGTTTGGCTGGAGACTCTTCGTTTCCCGCCCTTCTGTGAAGATCCCCTCGCGGCCTAGGCCCGCGTAAACCTTCAAAGAACTGAGCCGCCTGCTCTTCTGTGAAGGTCGTCGCGGCTCGGGCCCGCGTAGACCTTCACAGAACCAAGGACATTGTCCTCGGGGACGACTCCGGGGGCACGGGTATTCTGGTGATTCTTGCGCCCGTAGCTCAATTGGATAGAGCGTCTGATTACGGACAATGTCACGTTGTGCGCTGTGCTAACTCAATAAGTTCGAGGGTTTTCCGGGGTTTCAGAGGAGCGCAAGTGGCCTTGTTATCCGCTGTGGAGCCAGTGGATTTTGGGGCTTCGGCAAAAGCCCTCCAGCACATGAAAAGGTTTGATGTATGGCCGGGGATCGGTTTCTGCGCTATGCGGCCCAAGTTATCGCGGAACGCTCGGATGGGACACAGCTACTGGCGGGCCCGCGTACCACGAGGCCAGGTCCGAGGAACTCGATCGGATAATGTCACCGTCGTCGCCGGACCCAAAAGCAGGCAGCGCAGTGATACATAGGAGAAGAACCTGGGCCACCAGGACCAACAGCCATCTCCCTTTTCTGCTCGTAGGAACGGCGACTACGAACCCCATAGAAGTGCCTTGTTCCTGAGCCACGGGCTAGCGCTCCGTTTCCGTCGACGAGGTCGTGTCCTCATTGGCTGGCCCGAGATCTAAGAGAGGCGGCCCGAACTCCAGGAAAATGGTAAGTACGCGGGGTCCGTCCGGGTCGTCAATTGGCTCGAGGCGAGTCGGCCCGCACCACCGACCGGCCCCAGTTCCAGGCGATGCTGCAACATCTGTCCGAGGACCCCACGGTGACGGTGCTGATCGTCCACAAACTCGACCGGCTGGCCCGCAACCTCGAAGACCACGTCACGGTCAGATCCCAACTCCGCAAACTCGGGGTGCAGCTGATCTCGGTCACCGAGAGTCTCGAAGAGTCCGCCTCCGGCATGCTGGTCGAAGGGATCTTGGCGTCGATCGCCGAGTTCTACTCCTCCAACTTGGCCCAAGAAGTGATGAAAGGCATGACCGAAAAAGCCCGACGGGGAAGCTGGCCTTCCTTCGCCCCGGTGGGCTACAAGAACATCCGCATCGACGGCCAAGGCGGCAGATTCGGAGAAGCCGTCATCATCCCCGACGAGGAACAAGCCCCACTCGTCCGCCAAGCCTTCGAGCTCTACGGCACCGGCGAATGGACCCTCACCGACCTCCACCAAGAAATGACCCACCGAGGGCTCAGCGCCCGTAAAGGCACCATCTCCCGCTCCCGGCTCGCCAAAATGCTCAAGAATAAGGCCTACCTCGGCAAGGTGGTCTGGAACGGCGTCGAATACCCCGGCTCCCACCCACCGCTGATCAGCGAAGAACTCTTCTGGCAAGTCCAAGACGTCTTCCGACTCCACGACCTCGCCAAAGACCGACGCCGCAAACACCCCCACTACCTCAAAGGCACCCTCTACTGCGCCAGCTGCGAATCCCGGCTCTCCACCATGACCGCCAAAGGCCGTTACCCCTACTTCTACTGCCTCGGCCGCCAAACCGGAGCCACCACCTGCACCGAGCCCTACACCCCCGCCGAAGACCTCGAACGCCAAGTCGAGGCCCTCTACCAGAGAATCCAACTCCCCCACCACCTCGCCGCCAGCCTCAGCCAACGGCTCCAAACCGAAATCGACACCAGAGAAACCAACCGGACCCGCTCCGCCGAACTCCTCACCCAACGACTCAACCGGCTCGACACCGAACGCGACAAACTCCTCAAGGCCTACTACGCCGAAGCCATCACCCTCAACCAACTCAAAACCGAACAACACCGACCGAAACCACCCGCACCCACCACCAACTCACCCAAACCACCTGAGAGGTGCCGAAGTTGAAGTTTTCGATCTCGAGGATGGCTTTGTTGGCGCAGACCACGCTGCGCAGCATCATCGGCCAGGCCG
>JACCTH010000088.1 GCA_013812505.1 Acidimicrobiia bacterium
GCATGCCAATGTCCTCGCGGCCCAATCAAGCTCGAGCCGGCTGCGGGGCCCCAGGTCCCAAACTCGTAAGGCTGAACTTCGGTGGGGTGTGTAATCGCTCCGTCGACTATTCGCCACGCCTCCTCGACCGCATCCTCGCGGGCAAAGAGACGCTGGTCGCCGCTGAGAGCATCCCCGAGCAGCCGCTCATAAGCCTCCGGCCCTTCGAAACCAAGCTCGGTCTCGGTTTGGACATCGAGATCAACGTCATGGGAGACAAGCAACTCGCCCGGCTTCTTTGCCTGCAGGCTCAGACCGATCAGATAGTCGGGCTTCATCCGGAACTGCAGGGTGTTGGCGTGGGCCGGGCGGTCGGCATCGGCAAAGAGCATCCGGGGCGGCGCTTTGAACTCGACGACGGCCTCGGTCAAGGTGGTGGCCATCCCTTTTCCCGCCCGGACGAGGAAGGGAACTCCCGCCCAACGCCAAGATGCGATCTCAAGTTTCAACGCGACAAAGGTCTCGGTGTTCGAGTCGGGCGCGACACCCTTTTCACGGAGGTAACCGTCGTACTGGCCGCGGACCACCTCAGCCGGCTCGATGCTGTCGATCGCTTTGAGCACCTTCACGGTTTCGTCGCGAAGCGCATCGGCGCCGGCGGAAACCGGAGGTTCCATCGCCAGGAGGCTGACCACTTGGAGCAGGTGATTCTGGAAGACGTCCTTCAGCGCTCCGACCCCGTCGTAGAAAGACCCCCTGCCTTCCACTCCAAAGGACTCCGCCATGGTGATCTGGACATTCTCGATGTAGTGCCGATTCCAGACCGGCTCGAGCAGAGCATTGGCGAAGCGAAACACCAGGAGGTTGAGAACCGGTTCCTTGCCAAGAAAGTGATCGATGCGGTAGATCGAGCTTTCCGGGTAGTGCTGGTGGAGGAGGGCGTTCAGGTGGCGGGCGCTTTCCAGGTCGCGACCGAACGGCTTCTCGACGACGACCCGGCCGCGGCTGAGACCAACGGAGGAGAGACCGGTGATCACCGTCTCGAACAGGGACGGCGGAATGGCCAAATACGCCACCGGCATATTGACGTCGCCGGCTGCTTGGGCTACTCGCTGATAGACGTCGAGGTCCTCGTACTTGCCGGCGACATAGGTGAGCCGTGCGACCATCCGATTGAACACTTCGTCGTCGATCTTCTTGCCGGCGTTGTCGAGCGACTCGCGGGCGCGCAGCCGCAGGTCTTCGTCGGTCCCCTCGGACGAGGCGACACCGATGACCGGAATGTCGAGCCGGTCGACGTCGGCCAGGTCGTAGAGCGCGGGGAACAGCTTTTTCTTGGCAAGGTCGCCGGTGATGCCAAAGAGGAGGAGGGCGTCGGCTCGCTCAGCCACCGGCCGGGACCTCGACGTGGCCGCCGAATTCCTGGCGCATCGCCGAGAGGACGCGATCGGCGAAGTCCCCTTCATCGCGGGAGGCGAAACGCTGGTGAAGGGCGGCGGCGATGACCTGCGCGGGAACGCCAAGATCGATGGCGCTCTGCACCGTCCACCGCCCCTCCCCCGAGTCGGAGACGCGGCCACTGAGCTCGGTGAGCTCTCGGTCGCGTGAAAGGGCCATGGCGGTGATGTCCAAAAGGAAAGAAGTAACAACGCTCCCCCGCCGCCACACCTCAGCGATGGCGGAGACGTCGAGGTCGTACTGGTATCTCCAGGGATCGCGCAGCGGAGCGGTTTCGGCGTCTTTGCGAAGGGCTGCCGATCCCAGATCGGCCCGATCGAGAATCGCCATCCCTTCGGCGTAAGCGGCCATCACCCCGTACTCCACCCCGTTGTGGACCATCTTCACAAAGTGCCCGGCGCCGGCGGGGCCGCAGTAGAGGTAGCCCATCTCCCCAGGATGGGGATCACCCTCCTTGCCGGGCGTGCGGTGGGCGGCTTCGAGGCCTGAGGAAAGCGTATGCCAGATCGGATCGAGGCGCTCGACCACCGCCCGGTCGCCACCGATCATCAGGCAGTAGCCCCGTTCCAACCCGTACACCCCCCCACTGACGCCGATGTCGAGATAGACGATTCCCTGGTCGTCGAGCTTTTTGGAACGGACGATGTCGTCTTCAAAGAAGCTATTGCCGCCGTCGATCAGGATGTCACCGGGCTCAAGCAGCGGCTGAAGCTGCTCGATGGTCGAGTCGACGAAGGCGGCGGGGATCATGATCCAAACCGCGCGGGGTGGGTTCAGCGCGGCAACAAACTTGTCGAGCTCGGTGGCTCCGAGGGCGCCCTCGTTGGCAAGTTCGGAGACCGCGTCCTGGTTGAGGTCGTAGACGACGCATTCGTGCCCGGCCCGCATCAGGCGGCGGACAAGGTTGGCCCCCATCCGACCGAGGCCGATCATTCCTAGTTGCATTGCTGCAAGGTACCGTCCTCGGGGCGATGGCGGACCTCACGAGTCGGCTGGCGGTGCCGGCCGATGTTCTGGCGCTCACGAAATTGATGGAAGCGGCGATCGCAGAGTTGCAGCGCCCCTTCCTCGACGACGCCCAGATCGCATCCAGCCGGGCGATCATGGGCATCGACACCCAGTTGATCGACGATAAGACGTACTTCGTCGTCGAGTCGGACGGAGCATTGGCTGGATGCGGCGGATGGAGCCGGCGGGCGACTCTTTATGGCGGTAATCAAACCCCGGGTCGTGACAGTCAGCTGCTCGACCCTGCCGCCGAGCCGGCCCGCGTCCGGGCGATGTATACGAATCCGTCATTTACGCGGCGTGGTGTGGGCCGCCTGATCCTGTCACTTTGCGAAGCCGCCGCCAAGACAGAGGGATTCACCCGTCTGGAGTTGATGTCCACGCTGTCGGGTGAGCCGCTCTACACCGCCTATGGCTTTCGACCATTAGAGCGCCTCGAAGACGATCGTGGTGGAGTGCCGGTGCCCCTCGTTCGCATGGAGAAGCACATCGGCGACTTCTAGGCGATGGTTCCTGGTTCGGCTGGAGTCTCAGCCGGGGGTTGGTACCAACTGAACATGTAGTCGGGGTTGGCAATGGTTTGAGAGAAGTCGCCGAGTCGCAATGGTCGGAAGGTGTCGCACATCACAGCCAGCTCGGAAGTCGAGGTGGCGCCGAGTGCTTTCTCGGCCAGGCCGGGCTGGGGACCGTGTGGGATCCCATATGGATGGAGGGTGATCGATCCGACTTCGATTCCTTTGCGGCTTTCGAAGTTGCCGGATACGTAATAGATCATCTCGTCTGATTGCAGGTTGGAATGGTTATAGGGGATGGGCACTGCCTGCGGATCCCACTCCAGATTTCTTGGACAGAACGAGCAGATGACAAAGCCCGGTCCTTCGAAGGTCTGATGGGCCGGTGGGGGCTGGTGAAGGCGCCCAGACTTCGGTTCGAAGTCGGAGATGTTGAAGGTCCACGGGTAGACGAATCCGTCCCATCCGACGACGTTGAACGGGTGGTAATCAAGGAGGTAGCGCTGGTGCCCGCCGCGCACCCTCACCGTGACTGTGAACTCGCCGCTCTCTTCGTGGGTTTTGAGCTCGGTTGGAGGGTGGATATCGCGGTGGTAGTAGGGAGCGTGCTCGAGCAGGTTCCCGTACTCATTCCGGTAACGCTTGGGGATTTCGATCTGACCGGGTGAGACGAAGACCAGATACTTCTGCTCGCCGTCGGGGACGAGGCGGTATGTGGTCCCCCGCGGAATGACGATGTAGTCACCTTCGCGGTAGGTCAGGTCGCCAAAGATCGTCTCGGCCACTCCCCCACCCTGATGGACGAAGATGACTTCGTCGCCTTCGCCGTTGCGGTAATAGCCCTCATGGGTTTCGCGCGGGCGGCAGAACCAGATCTCGACGTCGTTGTTCCACATCAACAGTCGCCTGCCGGTAACGAGATCACCGATCGCATCGAGATCGGCGGTGGCGAACAGCATGTGCTGATGCTGGTCAGGCACCCACTCCTTCTTCTCCAGATGCTCGAAGCCGCCGAGGGCCATCACCCGGCATGGGGTTTCGAGGTGGTAGAGGATCGAATAGTTGCCAGAAAAGCCTTCCATTCCCATCACCTGTTCGGTGAGAAGACGGCCGTCGCGCCGCAGCTGGGTGTGTCGCTTCGGGGGAACTTCGCCCATTCGCTGGTAGACCGTCATTCGGTTTGCTTCCAGAAGCTGAGGAAGTTCCCAGCCGGATCTTCGACGGTGAACTCCGACTGGCCCCAAGATCTCTCGCCGATCGGGTCGACGATCTTTATACCCAGGTCTTGACAACGGCGGTAATGCTCTTGAAGGTCGTCGGCCTCGATGTAGATCGAGTTGGGCCCGGGGTTCCCACGCCTGGCCGCAATTGATTGGTTGTACGTGTCGCCGAAAAAGTTGGCCCGGTCGACTTCGAGCATCATCTGGGCGCCACCGAACCTAACCGACATGTTCTCGTGCTCATCTGTCTCGCGAGCAACGGTGAAGCCCAGTTGGTCGACGTAGAACTTGCGCGCCTCTGCCAAGTCGGGGAACCGGAAAGCAACTATGGCTGGGTTCTCTGGCACCATTCGAGCTTATCTTTGGTTTTACAGATGCTTCGTCGCCTCGCGGTAGGACAGGCCGGAAAGCTCCGCCCGATGGTCGTTTGCGAGTCGCGCACAAGATCTGGCTCGACCCGCGCGTAATCCCGCAATGCCCAGCCGATGGCTTTGCGGATGAAGAACTCCCTTTCGTGGGCCCGACGTAGGCAGAAATCCGAAAGCATCGGCCAATCGGTCTTCTCTTTGTGCCCGAGCTGGCTGATGATCGCAGTACGGCGGAGCCACATGTCGGACCCGTCGATCCACGTCCTGGGCACCGGCCGCATCCGTTTCTGGTCGTCGAGCAGCACCCGGCCAACCAGGTGACTGGCTACCTCATCGACAAAATCCCACCAGGCGCCCTCAACAATCAGGCGCTCGTATAGATCGACTTGGTCGAAGCTGATGAACTGCCGGAACGACTCGGCATAGCCGATCGCCAGATACTTCTCCTCGCGGTGGGGCAAAGCCCATAGGTCGGAAACATGCTGTCGATACTCGATGGCAGTGCTCGGTGGGAACCGCTTCTTCAACTCCCGGGCAATCGGCGCCCGCAGCGGCTTCGGCACGCCGTAGAAAGGCATGTCCGTCTTCATGTAAGCCTGCATCGGAGCGGCCTTGGCGGGATCGGCCAGCCTCGATAGCTCGGTTTGTACAAACTGGATCAGACCCGTTTCCGTCACAAAGGTGAGGGTAAATCGCCTCGACTCTCCCGGAAGGGAGGGGTTAGGCCAGGGCCACCAGCTCCAGCAGCGACTCGTCGAAGTAGAGGGTTTTGCCTTCTGGCATCATCAGTGCTCGTTCGGGTTCGAGCTGGGCGACGAAATCAGTGTCGTGGCTAACGAGGACGATCGTCCCTCGATACTGGTGCAAGGCTTCCAAGAGCGCTGACTTGGCTTGCGGGTCGAGGTTGTTGGTTGGCTCGTCGAGCAGGAGCACATTGGGACGGCCGAGGACCACCATGGCCAGAGCCAGCTTCGTCTTCTCGCCACCCGAAAGGGTCGCGGCGTCTTGGTCGATCTTGTCCGCTAGCAAGAAATGGCCGAGCAGGGTCCGCAGCACCAAGTCGACCTGATCAGAAACCGAACGGACATGATCGAGGACTGTCATCCCCACCTGGATCTGCTCGTGCTCTTGCGCGTAGTACCCGAGAGTCGCGTTGTGGCCGAGAACGACTTCGCCCAGGTCGGCGGTCTCCTCTCCGGCCAGGATCCGCAGCAGCGTGGTCTTACCGGCGCCGTTAAGTCCCATGATGATGAGTCGTTCGCCCCGCTCGATGGCGAGGTCGATGTCGACGAAGACCAGGTTGTCGCCGAACGATTTGGCCAGACCGCGTCCGATCAGCGGTCTTACCCCGCTCGGATTTGGTTGCGGAAATCGAACTGCAACCTTCTTTCCGGACTTTTGCACCTCGACCAACTCCGATTTCATCCGTTCGACCCGGGTCTCCCAGGCGCGAGCGGTCTTCGCCATCTTCTCGGTCGTTCCCTTGAAGCGGCGGACGTTGGCTTCGAGGCGATCGATGGCCTGATCCTGATGACGTCTTTCGCGTTCGCGCTGCTCGCGTCGCTTCTTCCTCTCGACAAGAAAGCCGGAGTAGTTGCCGCGGTAAGCCTCGAGCTGAGTGTTGTCGAGATCTAGCACCGAGGTGATGGCGGCGTCGAGCAGCGGAAGATCGTGGCTAACCATGAGCACGCCGCCGCGATAAGTCGACAGGAAATCCACCAACCAAGCTTTGGCGTCGAGGTCGAGGTGGTTGGTGGGCTCGTCAAGGAGAAGGGTCTCGGTTTCGGCAAAAAGGATTCGCGCGAGCTCGACCCGCCGGCGTTGGCCACCCGACATCGTCAGGACGGATTGGTCGAGCTCGTCAACCCCGATCCCCAAGTTGGCGGCAACTTGTTTCGCCTCGGCTTCGGCGATGAAGCCGCCTTTGGCATCGAATTCGTCCTGCAAGCGGGCGTGACGTCTAATCGCCTCGTCGCGGGCTGGCCCTTCGAGGCGCTCCATCTTCTTGCGAGTTTCCTCGATGCGACGGAGCAGAGCCCCGATCTGGCGAGCCGAAAGGATGCGTTCGAGCGCAGTCATGTCCGGACGTTCCAGGTCGGGCAAGGCCGCTTCCTGTGAGAAATAACCGAGGTTCCCCGACCGGAGGACCGAACCGCTGGTCGGCGGGTTGTAACCGGCCAACGTCCGCATCAGTGTGGTCTTGCCTGCCCCATTCCTTCCCACCAACCCGACCTTGTCACCTGCTTGCACGCTGAAGGACGCCCCTTCCAGAAGGAGACGGGTTCCGACCTCAAGGCGAACATCACGGGCGATGAGCATGATCGCTAGAGGCTATCGGCGGTCCTCCACCAGAGGGTTGTAATTTCTCTTTCGAGGGGACCGAGCTGGTAATCCCCAGGTCCACCGACGATGCGCGGGGCCAAGCGCGCGGCGAGCTCGGGCCAGCGCGACGATGGAAGCGCTAGGCGGCGCGCGGTGATCTCGACGATTTCGTCTGTCGATTCGTAGACCATGTCGCTGCGCCGGCTCCATCGTTCCAGCTCTAGTTCCCGGCCCAGCTCCCCAACCACCGACACCAGATCCTCGGTGGTCGGGCCGGTTGGCCGCTCGAGCTGGTGGAACTCGAGATAGAGCTCCCGCAGATGCGCCCAGGGATGATCGGGAGTCATTTCGATGACCACCCCCGCGGCGGCTTTGTCTTCCATCGCCTTCAGAAAGGGGACGACGTCGGCCACGTCGTAGACGACATGGGCGGACATCACCACTTGATGGGTTTCAATCTGGTTGGCAACGTCCGGCCAGCGCCCCTCGACGATCGCGACTGTCTGGTCGTTGACAAGCTCGCGCAAAGCCGAGTGCATCGTTGGATTGGGCTCAACCATCGTCACCGGATGCCCACCGAGAACAAGCGGGAATGACGACCGGCCGGTCCCCGCCCCGATGTCGAGCACCGAGCCCGCCTCCCCCGCCAGGCCCTGGACGATTGCTGTGGTCGGGGTCCCGGAGTCGGCGTCGAGCCCTCGCTGCCCCTTGCCCTTCCATACGTGCTTAGTCCATCGATAGGGAGAATCGTCGACCGCCGCCAGAAGATGAGCCGGCAGAGCCCAGGCTTCGAGCTGGCGACGCCATCGCTCGGCTGTGCTCACCGCAAACCGGCGAAGAGATCGTCCTCCGGTAGCGCGCTCGGGACCGTCGAGAAGATGCGCTGGAAGGACTCATATCCCATCACCCGGGCCCGTCCCTCCTCCGGGATCCGAAGCAAGAACCAATCAGCCGGGATCTGGCTGCGATGGGCGCGCAAAGCGGACTCTTTCAATGAGACCTCCTCGCGCACATCGATCACCGTTGAGATCTCCTCGTCGGGGATCCCGCGATTCGCCCACCAGTCCTCTTCATTGTCCTCGGGGTTTTCGGGCTCGTCCCAATATTGAGCTATGGCTTGGGTGCGGCTCCGGCTCCAGGCGTTCCAATAGAGCTTGGAGGGGGCCCAATACTCCTCGGCTTCTTCCAGCGGGAACCACCCGAGATCGCGACAACCGAAGAAGGCGGCAGTGCCGACGCGGTGGACCTGGATGTGATCTGGATGGCCATACCCGCCGAACGGGTCGTACACCGTCATCACCTCCGGCTGGTGACGACGGATCAGCCTGACCAATCGCCGAGTTGCCTCGAACAGGTCGGCCTGCCAAAAGGCGAGCGGATGCGAGTTGGCTTCCGTGCCCATCATCCCCGAATCGCGATATCCGAGAAACTCGTGATGTTTCACCCCGAGCTCGTCGAGGGCGGCTCTGATCTCCCCGGCTCTTATCTCGGCCAGTTGGGTCTTGAGCGAATCGGGATCTTCGTAGTTATGGATCTCCCCCTCGGCCCCGTCGGTGGCCGTGACCACCACGACTTGCTCCCCTAGCCGGGCATATCGGGCGAGCACGCCGCCAGTCGAGATGACTTCGTCGTCGGGATGGGCGTGAAAGGAAAGCAGCCCAGCCAAGTCAGGAGATGGCTTCGAGTTGAGTGGCGTGTTCCTCGAGGTGACTGATCAGAGTTCGTTCGATGATGGCTTCGGCCGGCTGTTCGCCTTGTGCGGGGTGAAGACCCACTGCCCGCTGCCAGCCAGCGGGAAGTGCGGTCAGAATGTGACGCAGGTCAGAGAGATCTGAGCGGACCTCGGCCCAAAGAGTGGAGATCGCAATCTCCATACCAGCGTCGATTCCGGCTTTGCGCTCGGCTCCATCCTTGGACCGACCGTAGCCGATCGGTTGACCGACGTATTCGTCGATGAGGTCGACGATCTGCCCGCTCCAGAAAGGCACGAACTCGGCGATGTGCCCCCATAGCTGTCCGCGTTCCCAGGCCTCACCGGTTCCCGGGTCGGGCGAGGTGGTTCCGCCGCTCTTGTCGACCTCGCGCTGCAGCCGCTCCTCGACGGCGTCGAGCCTTTGCAACCAACCTGAGATCGGTGACGAGTCGGTCATCTGGAAACCTCGACCCTACCGCCGCTTCGCCAATAGCTGCCGTCGGCCCGGCTCAGAAATCCTTCGTCAACCATGTAGCGGCGCAGTGCGGCGTAGTCGGGATGAAACACCTGGAGCATCGAGTTGATCTCCTTCTCGCTGTATCGCAGCCCCACCTCAAACTCCTGCGCCAGTCGTTCCAAGACGACCCTCCTCCGCGCATTTTGAGCTGGGATCTCGTTGAGGCGAGTCCCGACAAAGAACCGGCCGAGCACGTCACGCTCGTCCTCGGTCCATGGACCTTCGAGCACAAGCGGCGAAACCGGTTCCTCATCAGGCAGCGTCGCCGCCAACGCCCGCAGCACCGAGTGATCAAGGGCCAGGTTCGCGTCGAGCAAACCCACTTCGACCAATCGGCTGACCGCTCGCCTGACCTGGCCGATAGTGATCCCCAAACGATGCGCGGCATCGTCGAGGTTGAGCGGGCCGCTTGCCGCCAGCCCGATGACCGCGAGCCGATGGGGATCGAGCGCAATTCGCAAGAATTCGGTGGCGGTGAGGGACATGAGCCAAGGCTAGAAGCAGATAAGGTCTCGTCGTGCCGAGCCAGGCTTTCTCGCATACCGCCGTGGCCAGCGTGGGAATCGACCAGGTTTGGTCGGCTCTGCAAGATCCCGAGACCTGGAAGGAAATCGGCGGCGTCACTGAGGTCTCCAATCCGCGCTTTGACGAGTTGGGTTTGCTCAGTTACGACTTCGGTCTGGCCATCGCCGGAAAGAACTATCGCGGTCAGGCGCGACGGGTCGAAGCGGATGAACGCCGCCGCATGGTCATGAAGATCGACACCAACCAAATGGACGGGCGGATCGAGGTGGATCTGGACCCGGTCGGAGAGGAAACCAACGTCCGGGTAGGCATGGAAATCGCGTCGCGGGGGCTCATGGCCGGTCTCATGTTCCCGGTGATCAGCTCCGCGGTCGCCAATGGGTTTGAGGCGGCGGCCCGCCAGTTTGTCCGCTCCCTCGAGTCATAGTCGTCTACAGACTCTCCGGCCCAAGGCCGATAGATCGGGAGTGAGACCTCTTGCGTCCCCAGTTCCGGCGCGGTGGAAGCCTCACCCAGCGCCGCGCACCATCGATTTCTCCCAAGCGACGGAGTTGATGCATTCACGGGCCGAAGCGCTCGCCTCCCACGATCCCGGCACCAGAGGTCATTCCGAGCGGACCGCCGCGTACGCCCTCCACATGGCTCGGGTCATCGGGCTCCCGATCGAAGACCACGAAAAGTTGCGTTGGGCCGCACTGATGCACGATGTCGGCAAGTTGACGATCTCAACTGGGATCCTTCAGAAACCGGGCCCACTGACTGCATCCGAGTTTGAGGTCATCAAGCGCCATCCCAACGACGGTATGGCGTTGATCGAACCGGTCCGGAGCTGGCTCTCGGTTTACGCCGACGGGGTCGGCCAGCATCATGAGCGCTGGGACGGAACCGGATACCCCAATGGTCTCGCCGGCGAGGAGATCTCGCTGGCGGCTCGGGTCATCGCCGTCGTCGACGCCTACGAAGTGATGACCACCGGGCGGGTGTATCAACAAAAGATCAGCGTCGCATCGGCCCGCGCCGAGATCGTCGACAAGTCGGGAACCCAGTTCGATCCGACCGTGGCGGATGCGTTCCTCAGCATCCCGGCCAACGACCTCACCGAATCGTAAAAACCCCGGGCCAATTTGATCAATTTGGGGGCGCCAGGTTACGCAGGAGTGCGTTTAGGAATCTTCGGCCGCGAGGGTTGCTGCCAGCTCGGCGGCCTGTTCCTTGGTCCCGCGCGTGATCTGGGCGCGATCGGTGAGGAGGGTCACCTGATTCTTGAGGACTTGGAGAAACCCACCGTGGACCCCGATGATGGTCCGCGAGCCATCGGTGCCTTCGACCTCCACGGCCGAAGTCACCAGCGCAGCAAGAAGCGGCTCGTGGTCGGCGAGGATGCCAATCTCGCCGTCGGGCGTCCGGGCAACAACGAAAGTCGCCTCACCCGACCAGATCGTGGCTTCGGGCGAGACGACGTCGACCTGGAAGGGTTTGGCCATCAGCTCGCTTTCTCGAGCTCTCGGGCTTTGGCGGCCACATCGTCGGCGTCGCCAACCATGTAGAAAGCCTGCTCGGGATGCTGGTCGAGCTCACCGGCGAGGATCGACTTGAAGGAAGCGATGTTTTGCTCGAGGGGGGTATAGATGCCGGCCTGGCCGGTGAACTGCTCGGCGACGAACAGTGGTTGGGCGAAGAAGCGCTGGATCCGTCGAGCGCGGTTGACCGTGAGCTTGTCCTCCTCGGAAAGCTCATCCATACCGAGGATGGCGATGATGTCGGTGAGGTCCTTGTAACGCTGCAGAACCCGCTGCACTTCGACGGCGGTGTCGTAGTGCTCGTCGCCGACCACCTGCGGATCGAGCACGCGGCTCGTGGAGTCGAGCGGGTCCACCGCCGGGTAGATCCCGAGCGCAGTCAGTGGCCGCGAGAGGACCGTGGTGGCGTCGAGGTGAGCGAAAGCGGTGTGCGGGGCCGGGTCGGTGATGTCGTCGGCGGGCACGTAGATCGCCTGTAGCGAGGTGATCGAACGGCCTTTGAGCGACGTGATCCGCTCCTGGAGCTGTCCCATCTCTCCCGCCAGAGTCGGCTGGTAACCCACTGCCGACGGCATCCGGCCGAGCAGCGTCGAAACCTCCGAACCCGCCTGGGTGAAACGGAAGATGTTGTCGATGAAGAGCAGCACGTCCTGGCGCTGGACATCGCGGAAATACTCAGCCATGGTCAGCGCCGAAAGCGCCACCCGCAGCCGCACCCCTGGCGGCTCGTCCATCTGACCAAAGACGAGCGCAGCTTTCTCGATGACCCCGGATTCGGTCATCTCGAGGAAGAGGTCGTTACCTTCCCGGGTCCGCTCGCCGACACCGGCGAAGACCGAAACCCCACCGTGTTGTTGAGCAACCCGCCGGATCATCTCTTGGATTAAGACCGTCTTGCCGACTCCGGCGCCCCCGAACAGTCCGATCTTGCCCCCCTGGAGATAAGGGCAAATTAGGTCCAAGACCTTGATCCCGGTTTCGAAAATTTCCTTCTGCGGTTCGACGTCTTCGAAATGCGGCGGCTGACGGTGGATCGGCCAGCGCGGTTCGCCGAAAACCTGATCGGGCGCGTCCAAAGCATCGCCCCAGACGTTGAAAAGGTGGCCCAGCGTCTGGTCGCCGACTGGGACCGAGATCTGCTCGCCGAGATTGCGAACCTCGGCTCCGCGTACGAGACCGTCCGTGGGAGCAAGGGCAATCGCGCGGATCTTGTTTTGGCCCAAGTGCTGAGCGGTTTCTGCTTTCAGGGTTTTCGTGTCGCCGCCGATGGAGATGTCGACTTCGAGGGCAAAGAGCAGCTCGGGGAGCTCACCGGGAGGAAACTCGACGTCGATCACCGGTCCCGCCACTTTCACAATGCGTCCCACCGATTTGGTTTCAGCCATCGCTGCTCCTTCTAGCGTTCTTTAGCGTGCGGACGCCAAGGCCTCGGCCCCGCCCACGATCTCGGAAATCTCGGTGGTGATCTCAGCCTGCCGGGCGCGGTTGGCCGAGACGGTCAGCGTTCTGATCAGGTCGTCGGCGTTGTCGGTAGCGGCCTTCATCGCCCGACGCCGGGCGGAGTGCTCGGAAGCCGACGCTTCGAGCAGCATGTTGAAGAGGATCGCCTCAACGTACCGGGGCAGGAGTCGATCGAGGATCTCGTCTGGCGCCGGTTCGTATGCGTAAGACACCGCCGATGTGCCTTCCCCAGCGGCAGGCTGTTCGATCGGCAGAAGCTCGAAACTGATCGCCTTCTGGCTCGCGGCCGATTGAAACCGAGTGAAAAAGGTTTCCACCGCATCGATTTGACCTGACGCAAAAGTTCCCATCACCGCGTCACCGAGAGCGCGGGCATCGCCATAGCCGGGGGTGTCCGTTACCCCGAGAAAGACCCGCTCGATTCGATAGCCCCGATAGCGGAAATAGGCCTGCGCCTTCTTGCCCACTGCGAATATTCGGATCTGCTTTCCCTCCCGGCGCAGGTCGATAATGCGCTGCTCGGCCATGCGGATGATCGTCGAGGCATATGCCCCAGCCAAGCCTCGATCCGAGGATACAACCACTACCCCCACTGTCTGGGGGTCGCGCCGTTCAAGCAGGATATGGGACGACCCCGCCCCGCCCGCTCCCAGGTTCTGGATGACCTCGATCAGCTTGGCGGTGTAGGGCTTGGAGGCGGTCACGCGGGCGTTGGCTTTGGGGATCCGGGACGCAGCGATCAGCTCCATGGCGCGGGTGATCTTCTGCGTCGCCAGCACGCTGCGGATCCGCCGCCTGGTGTCACGAAGTTCAGCGCTTGCCAATGCTCAGCCGTTACTCGCTCTTGGCCTCGAAGGTCTCAGCAAACGAGGCAATCGCTTCCTTGAGACGTTCCTCGTCCGAAATCTCCCCGGTCTCCTCGAGATGATCGAGAATGTCGCCGTAGCGATTGGCCACATGTTCGCGGAGGCCTTTTTCGAAGCGGCGGACGTCGTCGACGGCCACTTTGTCCATATGCCCGTTGGTGACCGCGTAGATGACGACGATCTGCTCGGACACCGGCACCGGGTCGAACTGGCCCTGCTTCAGCACCTCCACCACGCGCCGGCCTCGATCGAGCTGCGCCAACGACGTGGCGTCGAGCTCGGAACCGAATTCGGCGAAAGCTGCGAGCTCGCGGAACTGAGCAAGATTGAGACGAAGCGGACCGGCAATCTTCTTCATCGCCTTCACTTGGGCGTTGCCCCCGACCCGCGACACCGAGATGCCGGCGTTGATCGCCGGCCGGATGCCCTGGTAAAAGAGATCAGACTCGAGGAAGCATTGGCCGTCGGTGATCGAGATGACATTGGTGGGGATGTAGGCGGAAACGTCATTGGCTTTGGTTTCGATCACCGGGAGGCCGGTGAGCGAGCCGCTTCCCATCTCATTGGACAACTTGGCGCATCGTTCGAGCAACCGGCTGTGGAGGTAGAACACATCGCCGGGGTACGCCTCGCGCCCAGGCGGGCGACGCAGCAGAAGCGAGATCTCCCGATAGGCGACGGCCTGCTTGGAGAGGTCATCGAACATGATCAAGGAATGCTCGCCCTTATACATCCAATGCTGGCCAATGGCCGATCCGGAGTAGGGGGCATACATCTGCAACGCGGCGGGATCGGACGCAGGGGAGTTGACCACAACTGTGTATTCCATGGCGCCCTCGCGAGTGAGGACATCGACGACCTCGGCGACCGTCGACGATTTCTGTCCGATGGCGACGTAGATGCATTTGACGGCGCGGTTAGTGCCCCAATACTGCTTTTGATTGATGATCGTGTCGATCAGAATCGCGGTCTTCCCGGTCTGACGATCGCCGATGATCAACTGCCGTTGTCCCCGCCCGATCGGAGTCATCGAGTCGACCGCCTTGATGCCGGTTTGCAAAGGTTCGCCAACCGGCTGGCGTTGGACCACCGTTGGCGCCTGAGTTTCGAGGAGGCGACGCTCGTCCGAGTTGATCGGCCCCTTGCCGTCGATGGGGTTACCGAGAGGATCGATGACCCGGCCGAGAAGGGCATCTCCGACCGGAACCGAGAGCACGTTGCCGGTCTGCTTGACAGTCGCGCCTTCTTCGATGTGGGAAGCCTCGCCCATGAGGACGACCCCCAGGTCGGCTTCGTCGATGTTAAGAGCGACCCCGATGAGCCCGCCGGGGAACTCGAGCAGCTCGGAGGCCATCACGTTAGGCAAACCCTTGACCCGGGCCACGCCGTCGGCGATTGCCGTGACATAGCCAACTGTTTCTTCTTCGAGACTGGGTTGCCAATCGGCGAGGCGTTCGCGCAGGCTGGCGGTGATGTCATCTGGCGAAATCGTCAACTCGGCCATTCGTTCTTACTCCTCAACCTGTTTTCTTTAGGGCCTGGCGAACCGAGGACAGGCGGCGGGCAACTGAACCGTCGAACACCACGTCCCCGACTTTCGCAATGATCCCACCGATCACGTCCGGATCGACCACCACAGTCACCTCGAGATCCTTGCCAGTGGCTGAGGAAAGAGCACGCGCGAGACGGTCGACGGTTGCCTGGTCGAGCGGAATCGCCGAGCGGATCTCGGCCACCGCTTTCGACCGCGAAGCAGCCGACTGGGCAATGAAGTTCTCGACGATCGCCCCCAGGTCCGCTCCCCGGCCTTGGCCGATGATGAAAGAAACCAGCCCGCGGACAAGATCTGAAGCCTTGCCACCCAAGAGATCGCCGATGATCGCCTGCTTCCGATCGAAAGGGAGCCCCGGGTTGTTGAGTGCTTCGCGCAGCTCGTCGGAATTCGACAAGGCCTGGGCGATCGTGTGGAGCTCGCGTTCGGTCCGTTCATTGTCGCCCTCAGCCGTGGCCAGATCGAAAAGCGCTGAGGCGTAGCCGCCGATCCGGTCGGTTGCTGCCACTACTTCTCCTCCAGCTCCGCGATGTAGCGCTCCACCAATCCCAGTTGAGTTTCGCGATCGAGGCTCTGGCCAACGACTTTTTCGGCAAGGTCGATGGTCAGGTTGGCGACCTCCTGGCGCGCCTCGCTCAATGCACGCGACTTCTCGTTATCGGCTTCTTCTCTGGCTTTCGCGACAATCCCGTCGGCCTCCGTTTGGGCCTTGGCCAAGAGATCAGCCTTGATCTGCTCGGCGTTCTTCCGGGCCTCGTCGAGGATCTCATTTCGTTGAGTTCGACTATCGGCGAGCTGTTTCTCATAGTCTTTGCGAAGGCTTTCCGCCTCGTTCTTCGCCCTTTCGGCGTCTTCCAGCTTGCCGGTGATCGCCTTCTGCCGAGCCTCCAAGATGCGGTTGATCGCGGGTAGAGCCCACTTCCAGACGAAGAAGAAGACGATGAGGAAAGAGACGATGCCCGCGATCAGCTCATTGGTTTCCGGCAGCACTAAGGAAATGTTGGATCCGCTTTCTTCCTGAGCCAGGATCGCCAATTGCAAATTGGTGCGCACGAATAGCTCCCTAGGCGATGAAGAAGAGGACGAAGCCGAGCAGGGCCAGCGCTTCGGTGAAAGCGATACCCAAGAACATGGTCGTCCGGACCGTTCCTGCCATCTCAGGCTGACGGGCCATAGCCGTGATGGCCTGACCCACCACCAAGCCGACGCCGACACCACCGCCAATTGCGCCGAGGCCGTAGCCGATCAGAGCGATTGCTCCTTTCAGTTCCTCGATATTGCCTTCCATCTGTGCCTCCTTAGTGCTCTGGGTGTAGGGAAGACTGGATATAGACCGCCGACAGCAGGGTGAACACGTAGGCCTGCAAGCTGGCGACGACGATCTCAAACAAGAAGATGAAAAGGCCGAAGGCGAACCAGAAGATCCCGATCCCCGCCTTGGGTCCGATTTCGCCCACGGCCAAAATAAAGGCCACGCCTGAACCCAGGAGCAGCGAGAGCATCAGGTGCCCGGCGACCATGTTGGCGAACAACCGCACCGCCAGGGTCAAAGGCCGAAGCGCAAACGTTGAAACAAACTCGATCAGACCTACGAGCGGACGCAGGGCAACGGGGACCGATTTCGGCCAGACGATGGCGGTGACGTAGGAGAGCCCGTTCTTCGCAAATCCGACGATCACAAAGATGAAGTAGGTGACGAGCGAGAGGAAGAACGGGATTGCCATCCGGGACATGATCGGGAAGTTGATGAACGGGGTGAGCTCGAAGAAGTTGCCGACCAGGATCAGCATGAAAATCGAAAGCAAATAGGGCGTGTACTTGACGCCTTCGGGGCCGATGATGTCGCGAGCAATTCCATCGCGGACGAACTCGACGAGGCTCTGGATCGCTGCCTCGAATTTGCTCGGCACCATCCGATTGCGCCGAAGCCCAAAAAAGAGCAGAGCAACGACGATTAGCGCGGCCAGGAGAAACAGGAACGAGGTTCTAGTGAAGTTGACCGGGCCGATCGTGAACCAAGGTTCTTTGAACTCGAAGAGGGTCTTGACATCCGCGGGCACGCAGACCACTTCGTTGACGACGTCGCACTCGTGATGCACGGCTGCGACTAACGCAATCAACCCGCCCAATCCAGGTTCCTTTCCCGATCCCGCATCACCGAGATCGCTTCGAGCGTGACCAGCACCATGTAGCAGACGACTGCCGAGACTCCGAATGCAACTCTGTCTATCTCGACAAAGCGCACCACCATGAACATCGTCCCCGCGATGAGGGCCATGCGAAGGACAAAGCCGATCAGGGCGGCGGCATGATACATAGTGAGCGATACCCGGATCGCCAGGCTCAACAGCTTTCCGGAGAGATAGAGGTTGCCAGCGACCACGGCGAGCCCAATCAGGGCGGCCCAGGCACCGTCAAGTCCTCGCAGCAGCCCGCCAAGGGCAAAGGCCAACGGGACCAGATAGATCGAGCGCGCCACCATGTTGCGGGCCAGGCGCGCTTCGACTGGGGTCTCGACCGCGATCGGCAACGGCTCGCTCATGGCCGCTTCCGATCGACGTCGTCCATGCCCTTGGCGAGTCTCCACATGGTCATGAACCCGGCATAGGACCCGGCGATGATCCCGACCACGATGAACCAGGGCCGAGTGTCGAGCCACAGGTCGGCGAGGTAGCCGAGGAGGGTGCCGGCAAGGATCGATCCCAAGAACGAGCCCGAGGCCGACCAACCCCCGGCGGACTCGGCGATCTGGGATCGGGCGGAGTCCTCGGCGTATGGGCGGCGGTTGGGGTCGCTCATCTTGTGAATCTTTTCACAAAGTCTAGTGGATCAGACGTGACCGGAGAAATCGGCGGGGTAAGGAGGGAAGGAAGCTGCCAGTTCGCGAATTCTTGCTTCGACCTTCTCGAGCTCGCCGCTTTCGGAGAGCAGGGCTTGCGCGATCAGGCTGCCGACCTCGTCTGCTTCTGTCTCGGTCATCCCCATCGTCGTCATCGCCGGGGTTCCGATTCGCAAACCACTCGCCTTCGATGGCGGGCGCGGGTCATTGGGGATGGTGTTGAAATTGAGAGTGATCCCGACCTGGTCGAGCTTTTTGGCGGCGTCCTTGCCGGTGAGATCGGGATCGACCGAGCGCAGATCGATGAGGAACAGATGGTTGTCGGTGCCACCGGAAACTATCCGGACTCCTTCTTCCTGCATCCGCGCCGACATCGCCGCGGCGTTGGCGACGATCTGATGGGCGTAGCTTTCGAAGTCCTTCGTTGAGGCTTCTTTGAAGCAAACCGCTTTGGCTGCGATCTGGCTCATAATCGGCCCTCCCTGCGCATTGGGGAAGACCGCCTTGTCGACCTGGGAGCCGTAGTCGGCGCGGGCGAGGATGAGGCCGCCGCGGGGGCCGCGTAATGCTTTGTGAGTGGTGGCGGTAACGACGTCGGCATGCGGGACCGGGTTGGGGTAGGCCTTGCCGGCGACGAGACCGATGAAATGAGCTGCGTCGACCATGAAAATCGCCTCGACATCGTCGGCGATCTGGCGGAACCGCTCGTAATCAAGCGTGCGCGAGTAGGCGGAGTAGCCGGCCAGGAGGATCCTCGGTCGGTGCTCCTTGGCGAGACGCTCGACCTCGTCCATGTCGATTCGCTCCGTGTCGGGGTCCACCCCGTAAGCGACGAAGTTGTAATAGAGGCCGGAGAAGTTGACCGGCGACCCGTGGGTGAGATGGCCACCTTGATCGAGCCGCATGCCGAGCACGGTGTCGCCCGGCTTGATCAAGGAGAAGTAGACCCCCATGTTCGCCTGGGCCCCGGAGTGCGCCTGCACATTGGCATGGTCGGCGCCGAACAGCGCCTTGGCGCGGTCGATTGCCAACGACTCCATCTCGTCGACGACCTCGCAGCCCTCGTAGTAACGCCGCCCCGGATACCCCTCGGCGTACTTGTTGGTGAAGACCGAGCCCGATGCAGCCATCACCGCCGGCGAGGCAAAATTCTCCGAGGCAATCAGATGGATGTGAGTGTTCTGCCGCTCGACATCGCGCCGGATCAGGTCGGCAATCTCGGGGTCGACCTGCTCGAGCGGCCGCATGTCAATCATCTCGCCTCGACCTTACCCCCGTAATTTGGCACGTGACGAACGGCAAAATCCGAAGTCGGCACCACAGAAACGGCTTCCGTTTCGCTAGTGCCGAATTGCGTTCTAGGCGTTCGCCACGTGCCGAATTTCGCGCTAGAGGGCGATCGGTCCCGGACGCAAGAGAACCGGCTCAGGGCCGCGGACATCGACTGTGGTTGAGGCCCGGCCCCCAGGACTCGTGCCGGGTATATAGAACGCGACGCTGTCGCCGAGCAGGGCTCTGGCGTCGGTGTCCGATCTTGATTCAGGTCCGTCGGCGAGGTTGGCGCTGGTGACCGCCAGCGGACCAAAGGCCGACAGGATGGCAAGCGTCGTCTTGTGGGCTGGCACTCGCACAGCTAATGAATCGTGAGTGCCGATTGCCAGCTCAACCAAGGGCGCCGCTACCAGATTGAGCGGTCCGGGCCAGTAGCGCTCGGCCCACTCCAACGCATAAGGGGGCAGGTGCACGACTTCGATCGTTTCAGCAAGGCTCGCCAAAAGGAGACCGATCGGCTTGCCAAGCCCGCGACCTTTGATCGCAAAGAGCTTGTCGACGGCCGCCTTCGAGGCGGGGTCGGCGGCAATGCCGTAAACGGTGTCGGTCGGAAGGCCCACCACTTCCCCGGCGGTCAGCAATGGGACGATCCGTTCTAGGTCCATCGCAGATACCGATCGACTCCATATTGATCTTCGACCACCTCGACCGGATACTCGCCAGCTAACCATCCCTGCTTTTCACCGATCTCGATCCACGCTTCGCCACCGGGCGCCAGCCAAGAATCGAGCTCACCGAGAATCCGCTCAACCATCTCGGTGCCTGCCGGGCCGGCGACGAGAGCACTCCTCGGTTCGCGCTTAACGTCCGCCGGCAATGTGTCCCACTCGGCCTCGGAGACATAGGGCGGATTGGCGACGAGAAGGTCGATTTCGCCCCGCAAGTCGGGCCCCAGAGCGAAAAACAGATCTCCCTCCAGCCACTCAACTTCGGAACCGTTCGACCGCGCCACCGCAAGCGCGTCGGGCGAGATGTCAGCGCCGATAACGCGAGCAGTCGGAAAGACCGTTTTGAATGCCAGAGCCAGGGCGCCCGACCCGGTGCAGAGGTCGACGATGACCTCCGGGGCGACGGCCGCCTTCGAGACCAGATCGAAAAGATTCTCCGTCTCCGGTCGAGGGATCAGGACTCGACGATCGACCAGGACCTCCACCGGGCCGAATTGGACGTTTCCCTCCAAGTATTGGAGTGGTTCACCCGCGAGCCGCGCCTCGACAAGCGCGAGAAGCACACCTTCATTCGAAGCGATTGCCCGGAGCCTTCGCATCTCGTGGTCTGGGAGCTGTTGAGAATTCATAGCACATTGCCCGTGGTCGCGGTGTCGGACTCGTTAACGTCGCGACGCTATCTGCACGAGGAGAGAACTGTGACTGACCCTGGATCCCCGCCTCCACGAGATCCCGCGATGCCCGGGCCGGAGCCG
>JACCTH010000073.1 GCA_013812505.1 Acidimicrobiia bacterium
TCGGTTCTCGTGCGGGGGGGAGTTCAGGGATCGGCCAAGCGATCGCCATCCGCATGGGCGAGGAAGGGGCCAACGTCGTTATCAATTACGTCGGCGCGCCGGAAGGAGCCGAGGAGACGGAAGTAGCGATCGAACAGGCGGTGCACATGTGCATGACGCAGATCGAGAGCCATGGCAGCCATACCCTCAAGGTGGCCGCCGACGTGTCGAGCGAGCCCGACGTGATGCGGATGTTTGGAGAGGTGTCGAGCGCTTTCGGCGGCGTCGACTTCCTTATCAACAATGCCGGGATTCAGATCCCCTCCCCGAGCCATGAGCTGTCGCTCGATGATTTCGAGAAGGTCCTGCACGTCAACCTGGTTGGGGACTTCATATGCGCCCGGGCGGCGATCGAGCATTTCCTCGCCGAGAACAAGCCTGGCGCCAACGTCAACGTTTCGAGTGTCCACGAAGTGATCCCCAAACCCCGGTTTGTCGGCTACTCGGTGTCGAAAGGAGGCATGAAAACCTCACCAAGACCCTGGCTCTCGAATACGCAGGGAAAGGAATCAGAGTGAACGCGTTAGGCCCGGGGGCGACCGTGACCCCGATCAACCGCGCCTGGATCGACGACCCGGTCAAACGAGTGCAGGTGGAGTCCCACATACCGATGGGGCGAGCGGGCGAGTCGTGGGAGATGGCGGCGGCGGTCGCCTTCCTGTGCTCGGACGAAGCCGCGTACATCACCGGCCAGACCTTGTTCGTCGACGGCGGGCTCACGCTCTACCCCGACTTTCGGGAGGCGTGGTCGTCGGAATGAACGATCCGGCCGAACGCACGAGAAGGTTGCTTCTTTTTTTGCGACGTAAAGGGGGCGGAAAACACCGTGTTTACATCGCGAGAACAAGCTTCGGTTCGAAAATGGGCCTCGATTTCTGCTAAACGTAGGTCCATGAAGCGGACGAAGAGCTGGCTGGCTGTTCTCGTATTGGTGTTGAGTCTGGGTGCCTGCGGCGATGATTCGAATCCCTCGGGCGGCAACAGCGACAACTCGGGCTCGGGCTCAGAGACGACCGGTTACAACTAGGGGACACGTCATTCTTTAGGCAATTCTGGTTGCTATGCAACTAGCGGAACCTAAGGTTTGAGATGATGGTAGAGCTGGGGGGGATAGGCACCAAGAAGTCAGCCCTTCAACTGTAAGAAGACACCAAGGCCGGCTTCTGATAGGTGGGAATGGGCTATGGCGTTCGAACTCGCAGGCATTTATTGCACACCACGCTCGAAGGTCTGTTGGATCAACCACTACTGAGCAACCTGATCGCTCTGGCACGCAGCCTTCGCGAACTGCCTAGCACCATCTACATTCTCAGACCGATAGGCAAGGACTTCCTGTCCGTCGAGAAGAGCTGTCAAGCGCTCGTGCACTGATGCGTCCTGCTGCTACGGCCCGTGACATCGGCTAGGCGGCGAAGGGCCACCAGTTTCCCACAAGCACCAAGCGAGAACCGGCCGACGGTCCGACTGTTTCGATCTCCCACAACAGATTCTCGGTTGGGTCCGATCTGTCGATCAGAACGACAGCGGATGAGGAGGTCAAGCGGAGCACCAGCTAGCGCCACAATTCATCAGGAATGCTTAGAAACACCATCCGACCCGACGGCTTGCCCACACAATCGACCGGACGACAGGCTCCAAGTCTTAGTCGATTAGATTCGCCTGGGCTTTCAGTCGTTCTGCTCGCCTCATGGCGGCGTTAGAGCGCCACGCAACGAGGACGTTTCCTCCGACGAGGGCCGGTACAAAGCGGATTACACCCAAGGCAAGGGATCCAACAACTATGACGGCCATGAACGCTGCCAACAATGCAGCTAGATAGGCACCAATCGAGTTGCGGATTTCCTCGATCGGATTCCCTGGCAGCCGCTGCGGCAGCATGGACCCAGACCAATCAACACGCCAACCTCGCCTCTTCTTACGTTGTCGCCGCTCAGGAACTCGCCGCAGTCGCCACACTGGTCGACCTTCAGCGGTCCGAAAACGATTGGAGCCGTTTCGTGGACTCGTCGGAGGCGGCGATCTCCCGAGCGCACACCCTCTGGCGAGCGTTCCGAGCCCGCTGATGCCAAAGCCGAACCCACCTCCCGAAAAGCCGCACAACCCAGAGGACGAGGCGGCCGTTCCAAAGACCCGACCTGGTGCCGCGGCCCACCACACCCATGTTGAGTCCGGACGAACAAGAGACGACGAGTCGGAACCGCTGCTCTTTCTCTCATACGACACCGACGACCAGGCCGAAGCCCGAGAGCTGCGACTCATGCTCCAAGAGGACGGCTACCAGGTTTGGATGGCACCAGAGGACATCCGCGGCACGCGTCCGTGGACCCAGCAAATCGTTGATGCGATCTCGGCAGCATCGATGCTGGTTGTCCTGGTCTCCGCCGAGTCCAACAGCTCCGAGCACGTGGGGCGGGAAGTGAAGATCGCCCTCGATAAGACCAAACCCATTCTCCCGGTCCGAGTCGAGGAAGTTGCTGTCTCCGGCACCCTCGAATATCTCCTCACCCTCGTCCAGTGGGTCGACGTCTTCCCACCACCCTTGAACCTGCATCGCAGCATCCTCAAACAACGGATCGGCGACCTCCTTTCAGACAGAGCCGAGACGATCATTGCATCGGATCCCGCGGCACGGCCCAAGCCACTTTCGTCGTCAACGGTCTCGCCTTACCAAGGCCTCGCCGCGTTCCAGCCGGAAGACGCGGCTCGTTTTTACGGGCGAGATGAGCTTGTCGCGACCTTGCTCGGGCGACTTGAAAATGAACGCGTGCTGGTTGTGGGGGGGCCGTCCGGGAGCGGCAAGTCGTCGGTGGTACGGGCGGGTCTCGTTCCCGCCATTGGAGCCGGAGCTATCTCTGGCAGCGCACGTTGGCCTTTGGCCCTCTTTACGCCCCGGTCGAATCCTGTCGCTGAGCTGTCGTATCAACTCACGAAGCTGTCTCGTGACATGACCCAACTCAGCGGGGAGCCTCTTCGCGACACGTTTGTGACCCGTGATACAGGCGAAGCCAGATATCTGGCCGAGAAAGTGACCGCTGCCAGCGGGGGTTTGCTGTTGGTCATAGACCAGTTCGAGGAGTTGTTCACGCTCAACGGGCGAAACGAACAGGAAGCGTTTGTCGAGTTGCTCGCAGAACTCGCCGACCCGGTCGACAGTCGGGTCCGCGTGGTAATAGTCGTACGAGCCGACTTCTACGGCACGTGCGCAACGTTCCCATGGCTGGCCAGTCGCATCACGTCCAACCAAGTCCTCGTCGGCCCGATGACGCGCTCGGAGCTGCGGTTGGCGATCGAACAGCCGGCGATCGACGCGGGGTGGCGACTCGAAGAGGGACTTGTCGACGCTGTCCTCGACGACGGCGGCGGCGAACCCGGCGCATTGCCGCTCGTGTCGTATGCGATGGCCGAGACTTGGCGGCGCCGTAACGGCTCACTTCTAACGATCGACGGCTACCGCGCTGCGGGAGGGGTAGCCGGAGCGATCTCACAGACGGCTGAAGCCCTGTATCAGGAATCTTTTGACGACGCCGAGCGGGGCTCATGCCGCAGGTTGATGCTGCGCTTGGTGACTCCCGGAGAGGGAGCTTCCGACACGCGCCGCCAGGTAGCCATGGACGATCTCGCATACGACGGCACGCCCGACGTGATCAAGCGTGTTGCCGAGCGGATGGTGGATGTCCGCCTGCTCACCATCGACCGGGACACAATCGAGATCGCTCACGAAGCAATACTCGGGTCGTGGCCGCGCCTGCGGCACTGGATCGAGACGAGCCGCGACGACCTCAGGATGCGTCAGCACATCGGCTACGCAGCGGCGGAGTGGGTGGCCCAGGGCCGCGACCCGGACCTTCTCTACCGGGGCACGCCACTCCAATCGGCGATGGAATGGTTTGCCGACAACAGCGATGTGCTCGGTCAGAACGATCGTCAGTTCCTCGAAGCCAGTGAAACCGCTTTTCGTACCGCGCAGGAACAGATGGAAGAAACCCGCAGGCGGTCGAGGAGGATTCGCCGCATCGGGGTGTCGGTCCTTGCGGCACTCACGGTGGCTACTGCGATCGCGTCGATGGTTGCCTTCTCAGCGCTGGGCGAAGCCAACGACCGCTTTGGGCAGTCTCTGGCAACACAGGCCGTCGGGATGTCCGGATCCGACCCTCGAGCCGCTCTGGCCTTGGCGGTTGAGGCGATTGCGCTGGGCGGCCCAGACTCCTACGACGCCCGGGTTGCGTTGGTCGATGCCAGCCAGCACCTCTCCAGCGCAGACTACGCGCCTGCCGGCTCGCCCATCGTCGTGGGTGACGCGTTGTCGATAGCGGTGAGCCCAAATGGCCAGTTGATCGCAACCGGGAACCGAGACGGCACGGTCTCGCTGTGGAGTGGCACGGGTGAGTTGTTGGCGGGCGCAGTGCCGGGTCACGAAAAGGCGATCGAAGAGATAACCTTCACACCCGACGGCGAGCATCTGGTGACCGGAAGCTTCGATCGCACGGTGCGGGTGTGGGATGTGAGCGATCCACGGCAGGTGCCGGTGCCCCTGTTAGTCGGCAGCACCGGCGGGCTCGTCTGGAGCGTCGCCGTCAGCCCGAACGGATCCACCGTCGCCTCGGCCAGTGAGGATGGATCTATCCGACTCTGGGACCTGGTCGAACGCAGGCAACTCGGCGACCCGGTCATCGAGACTAACCATGACTTCCTGACGGTGGCGTTCGCTCCGGACGGCAGCCTGCTGCTCGCCAGCAATGGGCGAGGCGAGGTGATGGGGTGGTCGCTTCCCGATCGCCGCCAAGTAATCACTCCCTTCAACGCACACGAAAGCGACGTGTGGGAGATTGAATTCGAGGACGGCGGTGCTCGGTATGCGACGGCGAGCAGCGACGGACGCATCCGGATTTGGGAGACGTCGACGGGCACGCTGATCGCCGAGCCGTTTGCTGGACTAGCCGAAGACGTGCGCGGCGTGCAGTTCGTTGCTCCCGGAAAGGTTGCCGCAGGCGACGAGGAGGGACGACTGTGGGTTTCCGCCCAGGATGGATCGCGCCGAACGTTCAGTTCGAGCGCACACCTCGGCCAGATCACCGATTCCGATTCCAACGGCAGCCTGGTCGTGACGCTCGGTTCGGATTGGCTGATGGTGATATGGTCGCCCGCCGCGATCCCCACATCGACTGTGATCCGCAACGCCGACGCCGGCGTATTCGGAGTAGCGGTGAGCCCCAACGGCGCTGTGGTTGCGTTCGGTGATGCGACCGGTCACGTCTCGCTAGCGGCCACCGCGACCGGACAAATGCTCGTCGGCCCGCTGTCGCTGCACGACGGGGTCGTCTGGAGCTTGGCTTTCAACGGGGATGGGTCGTTGCTGGCGTCCGGATCTGCCGACGGGACAGTGGTCGTGATCGACGCTTCCACGGGTAGCCAAGAGTACGCGTTCGATATTGGAGCCGGCGTCGGCGCCGTACTGTTCAAGGGCCAGGAACTGCTGACCGGCACGACCGACGGGATGGTCCGGATTTGGAACGGCGACGAAGTCGACCGTGAGCTCGGGCCTCATTCCAGCGAGGTGCTAGCCATGGCACTCTCGTCGGATGGCACCTTGGCCGTTACCGACTTGGGTGGATCGGTCCGGTTGTGGGACACGACCTCCGGGTTGCTCCTGGGCGACCCGATCCGAGCCGACGACAACGCCATTCGAGGAGTGGCGTGGTCGCAAGACGGGTCGATCCTGGCAACGGCAAGCGCAGACGAGGTAGTTCAGCTCTGGGATGTGCCCGGCACAACACTCATCGGGAACCTCACGCCGCACCCTGACGGAGCAACCGACGTCGTATTCTTACCGGATGGTGAAACGATTGCCACCACCAGCAGCGACGGGTCGGTGCGACTCTGGGATGTTTCGCTGGCTCGTCCCGTGGGTGGCCCCCTCACCGGCCACGATGACGCCAGCTGGCACATAGCGGTAGTGCCGGGGAGCATGCGATTCGTCACGAGCAGTGAGGACGGGACGGTCCGAGTGTGGGATGTGCTCGACCTCGATCGGGCATGCGAACGTTCGGCGGGCGCGTTTGACTACCAGCACCAACGACGATCGCTCGGCGAAGGCAGGACGCCGATCGGCTGCGGGAACCGCTCATAAGCGCTCACCGGTCGTCATCGTACGCGAGCCCGGCCGCTCGCCTCTCTCTGTGTCGTGATCACCCGAACCGTTAGAAGTCGGACGCGGGGCGAGGGCTTGCTCGTCGATGACCCCGCGGTCTCCCAACGTCATCTCGAGATTCGCCCCGACCAAGAAGACGGACTCCTAGTGCACGACCTCGCGCAACTCTTTGGCGACCAGCATCGGTTTCCACCCAGAAAGCACAACGAAATCGTCGAGGACCGGCTACCACGTCCACCTTGGTCAGAGGCCACTTCCCTCAGCGCCACCGAGGACTTCCTCGAGCAGAAGACCGGTACTAGCTCGAGGCGTCCTCGAGGTGAGCGGCAATCAGACCATATCGGTTGGATTCTGCAGGACCGAGTGATCGACCCGGAGCCTAGAGAGAATCATCGGTGAAGGTTTGCACCTGCCGACTACTCTCTCGTGTGCCGCGCACCGGCCGATCCCCGCAGGTAGCGAACAACGCCAAGATGCTCCAGGGGCGAACACCGGGATAGTGCCGTCCTTTCGCCTCCAAAAAACGACCCCAGGCGCCAGGGTGTGCACGACAAGGCGATCACTGCCAGCATGACCTTTCGCGGACGCGTATGCTTGCTGAGCTGTCATGTAGAGGATCTGAGGGAGGACCGCAATTCGTAACTCTGCGCCGTGGCAGCTCTTGCTCGTTGTCGCCTTGATCACGGGAGCATGCAACGGCGACGACGCCGCCGTCGATACCGGGCCGTCGGGGGGAACAGCCAACGAAAGCGTTTCCAACGCGTGCCCGGCCGACGGCTGCAGGATCACCATCGTTGACGTGACTCGCGAAGGAGACGAGCTCGCCATCACCTGGGAGGCGAACTTTGCTCCAGACGTGTCGCGTAACCACATCCACGTGTACTGGGACATCTACACCGCTGACCAGGTGAGCAGTGACGCTGAAGCCCAGGGAACGACCCAGGGCGAATGGGTTCCAACCGATGCCGATCCCCGATTTGTGACCGAGTCCGAGGTGTCTGTGGCGAACCGGGGCACAAGCACGACTGTTTGTGTGACTGCAGGGAATCGAGACCATGCTGTGGTGGACTCAGCTCTTTTCGACTGTCGAGACGTGTCCGGGCAACTGTGACATGACATGGCTGGCTGATGCCACTCCGGGAGCGCTTTAGCCGCTACGTCCAATCGCTGATCGGCAGTGATGGGTTTTGGCTACATCGCCCGCCTTCGTGGGCTGATCTTGGCGGGGCGTGATGCTGAGCGGCTCTCCAGCGGCCGGCCCCATTCAGATCACGCCCGAGATGAGAGCACGGCGTGCCGAAGGGCTGGCAGTTCGTCGAGAGATGGACGCCCGATCTCGCATCGAGGATCAGCGGCGTTGGTACATGTCCAAAGCGGCCTACAACGACCAACGATTCGGCTATGGATGACAATCACACTGATCCTGGAAGTGGCAGGCATCGGAGCCGGCCTCGTCAAAGCCTTCGGACTGCTCGCATTCACAGGTGACCTGCTTCGCACTGGTGACCTCCTTGGGACTTCGACCATGCAATGACCCTTTTCCCCGGTGAAGGCTGGCTCGTAAATGAGTGGAGGTCTGTTGACCAGGTCGTCTCAAGGCGCAGCAATGGGTAACAGCGAGAAGAGCCCTAGACGGCCCAACCGTCAGCTGTGTCGACAACCCCAGGAAGCAATACACCTAGTGTAGAAACGTGACCCCGTCGACGAGCCTAGAAGAGTCGCTGGCCCGATTCGACCGGATTATCGAGACCGCCAGTGTTGAGCGCAGCCACCTTGGTGTCTTTCCTGCTATGTACCGCACGGTGACGGAATCGATACGCGACGCTGTCCGTACCGGTGGGTTCTTCGATGACGACGCTCGCGCCGAACACCTGACCGTCGTCTTCGCTGAGAGGTACTTCGAGGCCTACGAAGCATATCGCCGCGGGGAACGAATCCCGAGATGTTGGGCCGTCGCATTCGAGGCGGCCGATTTGCCGCAACGATTAATGATTCTCCAGCACCTGCTACTTGGCATGAACGCCCACATCAACTTTGATCTCGGGCTGGCCACCGTGGCGGCCGCGAGTGGCGACCTGGAAGCCGTTCACGCCGATTTTCTTCGCGTCAATGAGATTCTCTACCAGGTCCTTAATAGGCTTCAGGGCCGACTCGGGACGGTGTCGCCTCGCCTGTCGATGCTCGATCGGCTTGGTGGACCGTGGGATGAGCGATTGATGTATGTCGGCATCCACACCTGCCGTGACCTCGCCTGGCAGTTCGCTAATCGGCTGGCGGAGTCGGCGGATGCCACGATAGAGGCAGAGGCAAGAGATAGTGACGCCTCATGTCTGGCCAGCTTGATGCTGCGACGTTGGTGTGCGCTGGGGGTCGCAACCAACCTTATCGCCCGAGTGGAGAGCCGCGACATCCCAGCCATCGTCGATGCCTTGAGCAGGGCCGAGGTGGACCTGGACGAAGCCGAACAGGTCGTGCACGCCGAACTTGCCGCCGGAGGATCCGTTGTGGACTCCCTGCAGGTGGCCGCCCGTTACCGCCGCCCTATGTGGACCGCCCGGTGACGTGAAGCGGGCCTAGCGCCTCACGGACACCGACTGCTTCGGATCAGCAATGGGTTAGCCGCTCTTCACGATTCCGGCGGCGATCCATTCGGCGACGGCCGAGATCGTCATCACCGGATGGCTCCCGATTGCGGTGGGGATCACCGATCCGTCGGCGACATACAGGCCCGGATGCCCATGCACCTGTCCGTCCACACCCACCACGCCTTCGCCCGCCGTCTCCGATAGCGCGCAGCCGCCGAGGTTGTGCACGGTCATTGTTCGCCCGAAGAGCTGCCAAAGCGGGAAGTCGGCGTAGGTGCCACCGTAATGCTGGGCCAACTCTTGCATCCCTGTGCGCTGTCGGGTAATCAGGGCTCGATTCTCTCCGTGGTAGTCCCACAGTATGTCAAGCTTTCCGCCGCGAAGGACCAGCCGGCCCCCGGCGTTGTCGCGCCCGATCGCAAATACGGTCGTCATGCGCTCGGGCGGGCCGGAGCCTTTCGCCGGCTTACGGAGTGGACGGGTGAGCAGACCGCTCCTAAATCCCAGCGTCATCAGACTAGGCAACTTTCGCCATAGGATCGGAGCGAACCTCTTTAGCGCAGGTCGGCTCGGCGGTTGGCCGTGGGATGCAAGCACCTCCATGACCGGTTTGTTGAACGTGGGCGTGGCCAAGACGAAGCCGAGGGCGTCGTCGTCATGCCACATGACCGAGGTCACGTCAGGCCCAAACCAGGGATCGAGGGGCACGGTGGCGTTCTGAATGTTGCCCAGGAAGTCGCCGTTGCCCGAGTATCCCATCCCCAGGCGATGGGAGAGCTTGGGAAGGCTTCGGGTGAGGTCACGGCTCCGCAGCAGGATCTCGTTGCTCCCCAGGGTGCCGGCTGCCACGATCACCTTCTGGCCCGTTACCACGCCACCCTGACCGGAATCAATGGCTCGGTAATGTACGTCCCAGCCACCGCCTTTGGCCGGAGCGATGTGGCTGACGAGGCAACCCGTGGTTAGACGGGCTCCCTTTTCCTCGGCCTGCGCCAGATAGGTGAAATCGAGGGTGTTCTTCGAGCCGTAGGTGCAGCCGAATTCGCATTCGGCGCACAGTTGGCAGGGCGTTCGGCCCACACCGGCTCCGAATACCCGTTCCCAGCTCACCGCCTGCGGGGTGTCCATCGCGGGTTTGCCCATAGCCTCGGCAGCCCGATGGAAGCTATCGCGCTTAGCCAGAGTCAGGTCGGGTGGCATCTCCTCGACGCCTAGGAAGTGGCCGACCTTGTCGTAATAGGGCTCGAGAGTTTCGAGATTGAAGGGCCGGGGCCAACGTCGGTCCTCGAAGATTTGCGCCCGCGGCCGGTAGTGGATGCTGGCGTATATGAGTGAGCCCCCACCGACGCCCGCGCTCACCACCGAGGAGATGCTCGAGAAGACTCGAAAATCGAACAAGCCCCGCGAGCGCCCCTTGTGTGGGTAACGCCACAGGAGGGCATCGGTGTTTCGGACATCGCGGGGGAAGTCGGCCGGCTGGTAGCGGCGGCCTCGCTCTAGGACCAGCACCGACAACCCAGCCTCGGCGAGGCGTAGGGCGTTGATTGAGCCGCCGAACCCTGAACCGATGACCACCGCGTCGTAGAAACTTCCCGTTGGCGTCACAGGGTTCGTTCCAGATGTTCGAGTATGTGGGGAAAAACGAGAGCCGCAGCCCGTTCGCCGAAGATGCAGTCGATGTGGCCGAATCGGGGGACGCGAACAAGCGAATAGAGCGTGGGGTCGTTATGTGCGCGCAACCAGCCGTAGGTCTTCTCACTGCCGACCGGGTGGAAGCAAGCGTTCTCGGCGCCATGAATGATCTGGAGGGGGATCGCCAGACGTTCGACATGGGGCATATAGACATCTCGGCCCTCGAAGTCGACCAGGTGCCCGGCCCGAACCATCTTCCCCAAATGTTTGAGGGTGGTCACCGTGGCGACGCCGAACAGCTCATGAAGTATGTCATGGGTAGCTGAGGACAACTGGTCATGCTCGTAGAGCAGCGAGTACATGAAAGAGATCCGGTGACAGGTCGCGCTCGGGCAGCGCTCCTCGTGCTCGAGCGGGTAGAGCTGGAGTGCACGGTCGTAGAGTCGGCCGAGCCAGCCGCCGTGGGAGTCGGTGTAGGCGTTCAAGGTCTCGACATGCAAGACGTCGAGGATCTCCGGAAGGCGCATTTCCAACTTGCCCCGAAGGACCATGGCGGCCTCGATGTGGGGTGTGGCCTGTGAGGCGACGGCCGAGCGCACGCCCGACAGCGCTCCCGAGAGCATCGACATGAAGAAAACCGTTGAACCGTAACAGTGGACGACCATCTGCACGCTAGGGGCCCCGGTCAAGTGGCGGACCCTGGCCACGGCCTCGGGGTAGTCGATTGCCGCGATGGTGTCGGCATTGGTTTGGATGGATGCCGAGGGAAGCTCAATGCTGGCCCGGAAGTCGAGTAGCCACAGGTCGTATCCGTGACCGGCGAGAAACTCGACCAGGTTGGTATCGATGGTGTCGACGGTGAAGATGGCGCTGGAGACGCCGAGCCCGTGGCAAAGCACCACTGGGCCCTTGCTCCCACCTCGAAAGCGCGTGAGGCAAAGCTGGACGCCGTCGCTAGTGAAGAAGTAGTGGATCTCGGGCGATTCGCTGGTCAGAGTTCTGCGTTGACGTGGCGGAGCATCAGGCTCGAAGACTTGGGGGCGCCGAAATCGCTCGAAGCCGGTCGGGAGTCGCATGGCTACCCTGGGCATCCGGATCTTCGACGGCAGTGGAAGCATCTGCCGAGGCTTTCACCAGGCGTCCCGGCCCGATGAGAGAGCGTGCTCAACCGAAGGCACCGATCCACGTCTCGAAGGTGGGGTAGCCGAGGATGCGGCCGTCGGCGTTGGCCTCGCCGGCCCTTCTCCGCGCGTGATGTTCCGGCCATGATGTCGTGGGATCATGACACGGAAGCTCAGCGGTCGTTCGATTGGCCAACCGATCTGCAGACAATGACCAACACGAGGTGCACTGCAGGGATGTGATCGAAACCTGGCGGACCGAGGGGGCCGCAGGACGAAGGGCGCGAAGCATCACCCGTCGAAGACGTAGAAATCCCGTGCTGAAGCATGATTTCTACTGGTGGAGCTGGGGGGATTTGAACCCCCGGCCTCTTGCATGCCATGCGAATCGGCTTCTGTAGCCCACTGTCCGTCGGTGTCCACAGTCGTCACCGATTCGGCCCGTCCTCATTGACGATTCGATGGGTCGGACATGGATTCGCCAACAAGTACAAGCGTTCTCTCTGATGGCCTGTCGCGACACACTAGGCACCTTTTTAGGCACCCTGGATTTAGCCGGTGGCGCGGTCCCAATACTCGACGGCGGTCGAGATGGTCGAGGTCACTGGGTGCCGATAATGCTTGAAAACCATCCGGGTGTCTTTGTGTCCGAGAAGATCGGCCAGCTTTTCTGCCGACTCCCCCGCCGCACTCAAGAGGCTGGTGGCCGTGTGCCTCAGATCGTAGGGAGTCACAACTCCTTGGAGCCCCGCCTCAGCCGCGAGACGGCTGACCAGCTTCCTGACCGCTGAGGCGTCGATCGGGGTTCCGTTGCTGGTCACAAAAACGACATCGCGCCATTTCAGAGGCCACCGATCCCCGACGAGCAACCGCTCCTCGACCTGAGCCGCTCGGTGCCGTTCCAGCGCCGCCACGGTCGGTGCTGGAAGCTGCAGCGTCCGGGTTAGGCCCGTCTTGGTCCCTTTTAGGGTCGGAGTGGACTTGCTATCCCGGGTGGCTTTTGGCTGGAGCGATTGGTACACGGTGATTGTCTTTTGAGCGAAGTCGATCGCGGCCCACTCCAAACCTGTGAGTTCGGCCGGCCTGAGCCCCAGTGTGACTCCCGCCGTCACCAGTGCTCCGAGACGATGATGACGAGCAACGTTGAGCAACGCCTTCGCTTCGGGCGCCGTCAAAGCCCGTGGTGACCGCCTGTCGGTTGCTCCGACTGGAAGCTCGGCGATTCTGGCCGGATTCCAGACTGCATGACGGCGGCGGATCCCGAAGTCGAACGCCTGCGCCAGGTAGGACCGCAGCTTGATCACCGACGACTTCGCCATCGTCTCTGCTTTGGCGTCGAGCCACGCTTCGACATCTTCCACCATCAAAGCCCCGACCCGCACAGAACCTAACGAGGTTATGAGGTGGTTGCGGACCATCGATTCGACCATCGTCAGAGTGCGCCGGTCCATGTTCTTCGGTGCTCCCTTGGAAAGCCACAGGGACACGAGGTCCGCCACCGTTTTTGGTGCGCTCGCTGAGAGGTTCTCGAGGTCCGAGATTTTGTTCCTCAGCCTTGTGGCGACCTCGGTCTTTGTCTCACCTGATCCGCCGATCACCTTTAATCGGCGCCGCTTGCCCGTCTTTGGATTGAGGCCAGCGTCGGCTTGCCCAACCCATCGTCCCTTCTCGCTGTCGAAGTAGAGCGACCCTTCACCCTGTGCTCGACGTTTCACCTTTCCACCTCCGGATCCTTATAGACCGGGCCGTCGTATTCGATTCCAACCTGCCTCAGCGTGTCGGCCATCTTCTCGTGGATGGCTGGGGGGCGGAGGCCGTGCGCCCGAATGTCTTCGAGCGCCTTGGCATAGTTCAAGAGCGCATCGGCATGGGCATGCCTCGCTCGTTGGATTCGCCCGACGTCTCGTGCCAGATCCGAGAAGAGGAGTTCCATAGCTGCGAGGCGAACGGACTCGGAAACCTTGCCGAGCTCGTCATGGAGTTCCCAGACTGCGATATCCGATTTCCAATCCCCCTGAAGTCGAGGACGGCGGTCGGAGGTCGCGGCGGGGCTTTGGCCGATCACCCACTGGCGAACAAGCTCCGGGTGGACTGACTGGTTCTCGATCATGATTCGATCGTCTTCTCCCAGTGGCAGCCACAAGAAGGCCGGCGGGAGCGACAGTGCCCATGCAATCGCAATCGCCTCGTCGAGAGAAACACCCCTGGCCCCGGTCTCGATCTTGGCTATCTGCGCCCGATCGACCTGCCAACCGAGGAGCGACAACTCCTCGGCCAGCCGCTCCTGGGTCCATCCTCGTCGGTCCCGGTAGCGCTTCGTCCTTCTTGCGAAGACCTGTGATGGTCTTTCGGTCACTTCCTTCTCCTTCTGCGTGCCTATTTCGCACAATAGGTGCGGAGTGCAAAGGTGTCAACTACGGTCAGCAAGTGGGTCACGACGACAAAGGAGAAAATGTGCCGAGATCGAGGGAAACGGCCCCCTTCCCGGAACGGGCCGCTTATCCACTAGCCGAGGCGGCAGCGCTGTTCGGCATCACGAGGCAGCACATCTACACCCTCGCTAAGCGCGGCGAAATCCGTCTAGTGAGATTGGGGCGTCGGACGTTGGTGCCGGCCTCAGAGATTCGCCGGCTAACCGAAGCTCCGCAATGACCCGGGCAAACGGAAACCCGGGGAGCCATTCCCCGGGTCCGAACAATCAACCAACTGATTCAGACACACAGAGTAACGGATCACGCACGCCTCTGGGTGGCACCGGTGATGGTGTACCAGTATCCGCGCTTCGGCAAGTGTTGGAAGCCGCCGAATCGTCTGAGCAGGAGATCCTCAGGGCGATGGCGATGGGAAGAACGTGATGGCTCCCGACAGCGTTAACCATCTGATTGGCCGGGTCCTAACGGTGATCGCCCGGCTTCCCTACTGGGTGCCCTCGTGGCTCGACCGTCTCGCGCTGCGGGCCGCGCAGCGTTTGGCACGGGAGGGCCGGCTGTGACCCCCGCCGAGCCCTACGTCCAGGCGGTGCGCTACTTCGAGCATGGCTGGCCGGGCCCACTCCCAATCGGGAAGCGACCCCGACAGAAGACCCCGCCGCCGGAGGGGTACACGGGCAACAAGGGAGCATGGCCGACCCTCGAACAGATCCTCGAATGGGTCGAAGCCGAACCTCGGCTCAACATCGGGTTGCGACTCCCCGCCAACGTGATCGGCATCGACGTCGACGCCTACGACGACAAACACGGAGCCGGAACCCTCCTCGACATCGAAGACCATCATGGGCGGCTTCCAGCGACCTGGATAAGCACCGCCCGCGGTGACGGAGTGTCGGGAATCAGACTGTTCCGACTCCCACCCGGAGCCGACCAGGCCCTCCTGAAGGACGACCTCGACGGGATCGAAGTCATCCGCTTCGGACATCGTTACGCCAACGTCTGGCCGTCGGTCCATCCACAGGCGGGGGGATATCGGTGGATCACCCCCGAAGGTGCTTTGAACGGGAAAATTCCGAAACCCGACGAGCTGGCCGAACTTCCCGAAGGCTGGTACCGGCACATCAGCCAGCAATGCTCCTGCTACGGACTGAAAATCACCGCCACGAGCGGCGACCCGGTGGCGGACGTGGTGAACAAGTACCGAAAGGCCGCCGGTTCCCGTCACAACGCCGCTCGGGGGGCGGTACTGCCACTCGTCGGGTTCCTCGATCAGGGGTGGCCGGGAGCGGCCGCAGCCCTCGACGAGGTGCACGCCGGATTCCTGGCCAGCATCCCCCCCGAAGAAACTCGGGAACGGCGCCCGGAGGCTGAATGGCAGCGGCTGGTCGAAGGGGCACGTGAGAAAGGTCCGGGGCTCATCACCCCCTTCAATTCTGCCGACGGTTCCCGCCGAGCAAACGACCACGACCACGTCAACCATGACGATATCGATCCTGATCATGACGATATCGATCCTGATCTCGACGACTTCCTAGACGCCCCCGAACCGGAACATGACTGGATCATCCCCGGACTGATCGAACGGGGCGACCGTTGCATCGTCACCGGCGGGGAAGGGATCGGAAAGTCGACCCTGCTCAGACAGATGAGCGTGACCACCGCCAGCGGAATCCACCCCTTCAGCAGCGACAAGATCGACCCCCGCCGGGTGCTGCTAGTCGACTGTGAGAACAGTCGACGCCACATCCGGGAGAAGATGCGCCCACTCCGCCTGACAGCCGGCGAACGCCTCCAACGGCGACAACTCATCGTCATCGTGCGACCCGAAGGACTCGACCTGCATGGCCTCGAAGATCAGCGATGGCTCACCCAGAAAGTCGAAGCCAACCGACCTGATCTGCTCATCATCGGCCCCCTCTACAAACTTGCCAGCGGCGACCCCACCGCCGAAGAGCCCGCCAAGGCTGTCAGCGCTCTCGTCGACCGCCTACGCACCGTGTACGGATTCGCCGTCGTCATCGAAGCGCACTCACCCCACGGGGTTCAAGGCGTCAGAGGATTCAGCCGGACCAAACGACCCTACGGAGCTTCGCTGTGGCTCCGCTGGCCCGAATTCGGACTCCACCTCGGAGACACCGGACAGCTAGCCCACTGGCGGGGAGCTCGAGACGAACGGCAATGGCCCAGCTTCCTCACCCGCGGCGGAAGCTGGCCGTTCACCATCCCCTTCGACCGGCACGCCGTCCTCTGGGCGAAGGTCGTCGCGTACGCCGGTACCCAGCTATTCCGCCCCTCGCTTCGCATGATCGAGGCCGCAATTGTCGAACCCCGATCGACCATCCAAAGGGTGCTCGACCAGCACTCCGACGAGTGGGCATCGATGTTCGCCGAAGAGGACGAAACATGACCGCTAGCACCCGAAAACCCTTGTCAGCATTGAAGAATCCGGGAAATGGGACCACTGTCCCACGACCCTTTTTCAGTCTGTCACCCCCCCGGAAACCGGAAAAACCCTTGTCAGCATTGAAGAATCCGGGAACGGGCCTGTCATCTGTCCCACTGTCCCATGACCCTGTCCCAACCCCAAAAACGCCTACCAGCATTGAAGAATCCGGAAAGTGGGACAGTTGGCTGTCCCACCGAAACGAAAAACCCTTGTATTCATTGAGTTTTTTGGGGGTGTCCCACTGTCCCATATATATAAGAGCAAGGCGTGGGACAGCCTTGCTCACTTATATCGGCGGGCGGCCATGACCACGTTCCGGATCATCAGCCTGGCCGACATCCTCTCCGGCAAATACTGCCAACACCTCGAAGAGCCCGGCCGGAGCTGGGGACGGTGGCGCCTCAACCCCGACGTGCTCACCCTCGACCTCGACGACAACCGATATGAGGTCGACCTCGAACAGTGCCTCACCTCTCGTCGCCCGCTACGTCACCGAGCACTGCGACCACGGATGCACCCACCTATGGGAACTGGAGGAGCGCAATGACTGACCGTCGCCGCTACTGGTTCCGCCAAACTCTCCGCCGGACACTTCCCTACCGCTGGCGGCATTGGACGCGACGCCACCTGTGGTGGATCCGGGCTGACCGGTGGATGCCATGACCGAGGGGGTAGGTAGGGGGGGCCGCGAAAAGAACCAGATCAAAGCCGCACAGATGTTTTGCGAGATCGAGCTGGGTCAGCGTCTCGGTCCGAATCCGGGCGGCGGTGGCGACCACACGAGACGCTGAATTCAGAGCAAATCCGTATACGGATTTGCTCCCTCCTCAGCGTCTCGGGGAGTTCCGCCGCTATCTGGGCCAGCCCGAAGTGGTCGACCGGTGGCCGAAGTGAGCCCCGTTTTTTTTGAGGTGGATCGATGCCCAAGAGCTAGTTCAGGAATCTTTCTCTCCGATGCGGATCCCCAGCCCGGTTTTCGCCG
>JACCTH010000077.1 GCA_013812505.1 Acidimicrobiia bacterium
AAACGCAACCGATAGGTTGCGTTTGATGCGCGAAAACGGAGGTCAAAGGTCGGCTAGTGCCGGCTGCAGCTCTTTCTGCCAGAACTCGAGGAAGGCTTCCTGGTCGGGCCCGATCTGATGGAAGTAGAGATGATCGACCCCAGCCTCAACCGCCGCGGTCGCCATTTCAACGATGGGCTCAGTGGACGGACCGCAGGGAATCTTCTCGGCGACCTGCGCCTCGGTGACGAGGCCTACCGCGTCTTCGTAGTCGGCGATGGTCCGGAGGTCTTGATTGAGCTGACCGGGAAGACCCGAGAACGCCCACAGGCGATGGGCAGTAGCTCGCGCCTTCTCCCCGCTCTCGCCCCAACACAGCGTCAGCTGTGAGTAGACATTTCCCTTGCCGCCCGACCTTCGATACTCGTCGATGACGGCTTTCTCGCCCGAAGTCCAAAGCCCGTCGGCAACCTTGGCCGCAGTCTTGGCAGCCTCGGGGCCAAACGCGGACACCACGATCGGGACATCCTGGGCCGGCCGGTCAAAAATCCTGGCATCCTCGACGGTGAAGTACGTGCCGTAGTGGGTGACCGACTTTTCGCTCCATAGTCGACGGATCACTTCGATGGCCTCTTCCAACATCTCGAGCCGAATCGGGTGCGGTGGCCAGCGGCCCCCGGTGATGTGCTCGTTGAGGGCTTCGCCCGTGCCGACACCCCATACGAAACGGCCATCAAGCATCGAACCCGTGGTTGCCACCGCCTGCGCGAGCACGGCGGGATGTATGCGCATGATGGGGCAGGTGACCCCCACTGCAACTTCGATTTTGTCGGTGGCGGCGGCAACCGCGCCGAGAACGCTCCAGACGAAGCTCGCATGCCCCTGCTCTTCCACCCAGGGGTGGTAGTGGTCGGAGATGGAGACGAAATCGAAGTCTGCCGCTTCGGCCCGCCGGGCAATCTCAACCAGGCGAGCCGGCGGGTGTTCTTCGCTTGAGAGCGTGAACCCCCACTTGACGCTCATCCCCTGACTCGAGCTTTGAGCAGGTTCGTGTAAGCGAAACTGGTGGCGGCGGCAAAAACGAGGTGGTGCCAACCGTCGATCGCAACGTCGGTCATTTCCCACTCGGTGACGGGTGGGGTCTTCTCGCTGAGCTGCGGCACGACGATCAGCTCACCGGCCCAAACCATCGCAAAGAACGCACCGGCGGCCCAGGGATCTCGCAGACCCACCCCGCTTAGTGCCGCCCGCAAGAGCCCTAACGAGGTCCCGAATTGCCAGTGGATCAGGTTGCTAAAGCGCTCCTTCTCTTCTGCCCCCCGCGGCTGCACTCCCATAACCTTGCCAACGACTTCGCTTGGCACGGTCGACGGTGGGCGCTTTCTGATCTTGTTTTCGGCCATCGACGACAAAGTCATTGCGCCGGTACCGATCAGGCCGGCGGCCAGTCCGCGGCCGGCTTCGGCTGCGAATCGTCCGAGCGCCGTGGTTTGGGTTGCCATCTCATCCCACCTCTTCTTCTTGTTTGTCCGTTGAGCCGACTTTGACGAAAGTCCAACTTCCAAAGTCCCAAATCGCCAGCGCCCCGTGATCTTGCAAGACCTTGACGACTGCGGGGGACAAATCGGAGTCTGCGGAAACTACGAGCACCTGATTGCCTTCGACCAATGTTCGCTCGATTTGGTCGATGATCCTCATCTCGTCGCCGAATACGGCCGCGGCCTTGGCGAGCACACCGGAGAGCCCGCCCTGTTTCGGCTCAAGACGCTCCGCGTCCGACCCGCCGGATAGGACTTCCACTTCCCAACCCCGGGAGCGGAGAGCTTCGATGGCTTGGCCCGTGTCGTCCGCATCGACGGTGGCTATGACCCGATCTTCAAGGGCAATCTTGTCGTCCGCGGATTCATCAGTTTGCTTTTTGGCGGTGGCGTCTGTCACGTTCCCTCCTTCCAAGAACCAATGGGATACCCCTCGGTTAGGCGCGATAAACGCACCCCCGGCTAGTTCAAACACTCTGCGCCCCGCCTCCGGTCGAGAGCCGATAGGCTCCGTGAGTGGCGAAACCCCTCGAGACTTTGTCAGTTCGGGTCGATCGGGACCAATGTTCCGCAATCTTGCACCTTGATGGCGAACTCGATCTTGCCAACGTCGACCTGGCCGACCAGGCCATCTCCGAGACGGCGGCAGACATCTTTTCCCGGCATCTCATGGTTGATTGCCAGCAACTGACATTCATCGACTCGAGTGGGATTAGAGCACTCATCTCGGCTCACCAACAATGGGAGGGCAAGCTCGCCGTCCTTCACCCACACCGAATTGTCGAGAAAGCGATCGCGGTGACGGGTCTTACCGAAGTGCTTCACGTCGTCGAATCCGTCGAGGAGGCTCGTGAAATCCTCCACAGCTGAGGCAATCGACTTGAGTGTTTCCAAAAGCGTTCTCGCCGGGTAACGCGTGTGATCAAAGGACGAACTACCGAGCCAAGGAGGAAGAATGGAGTGCTCAGTTTGTGGGAATACCTACAGCCGACCCCTGCAGATCGTGATCGGTGACGGCCAGCCACAGATTTTCGATAGTTTCGAGTGCGCAATTCAGGCGCTAGCGCCGACCTGTCCACATTGCCGAACCCGCGTGGTCGGACACGGAGTTGAAACCGCCGACGGTGCCATCTATTGCTGTGCCCACTGTGCTCGCCAGCACGGCCATACCGGCCTAGCTGACCACCAACCGCAATCCTCGGTTTCCGGATCCGGGATGACGAACGAAACTCCCGGACAGGAAGAATCAGCCGTGTCGGGCTCCGGCCTAGCTAACGACTAACGGAGCGTTCACCTTGCGGCTAGCGAGTCTGGATCCAGACGGTCCGGTCGCCGCCGAAATCGCCGAGTTGTGGTGGATCCTCCTCGCCCTCGGCGGTGCGGTATTCGTTCTGTTCCTGATTCTTCTGGTGCGGGGCCTGGTGAAGAAGTCAGACACGAGTCAGGAAACCGCCAACCGCCTGGTCCTCGGCGGGGGCGTAGTGCTCCCACTGGTGGGGGTGACCCTTGTCTTTGCCTTGACGCTGATCGCGATGCGTGCGCTCCCCGTCGCAGGGGACTCAGACCGACTGACGGTCGAGATCACCGGCTACCAATGGTGGTGGGACGTGGTGTATCCCGAGCTTGGGCTCCGCAGCGCCAACGAGATTTACGTGCCAGTGGGGACAGAGTTTGAGCTGCGGTTGTTGGCGGCCGACGTGGTTCATAGCTTTTGGGTGCCAGCTTTGGCCGGGAAGATGGACCTCCTGCCCGACAAGACCACCTCGATGGTGATCGAGGCGGCAGAGGCCGGGACCTATCGCGGCGTTTGCGCCGAATTCTGCGGTCTCCAGCACGCCAAAATGGCATTCAGGGTGGTGGCGGTGAGCGAGGCCGACTTCGCCGCCTGGATCGAAAGCCAAGGCCGGATCCCAGCGGACGCAGTCGATGAACCTGGACGCCAAGTCTTTCTCGACGCCGGCTGCGGTTCTTGCCACACAATCGATGGCACCTCCGATGGCGAAACCGGCCCGGACCTGACCCATTTGGCCAGCCGCCTAACCCTCGCGGCCGGCGCCTTTCCGAATACCCCCGACCATCTCCGCAGTTGGGTCAAACGGCCCCAAGAGCTCAAGGAAGGGGTGGCGATGCAGAACATCGACCTGCCGGAGGAGAGTCTCGACGCGCTGCTCCGCTATCTGGAGTCACTCGAATGAGCGATCGACCGCCGGATCAAACCCCGCAGGTGGAGCCGCACCCTTCCGATCAGATTCTTAGCGACCTCTGGGACGACCCACCCGGCTTTTGGGGCAAGCTCAAAGCCGTCCAAAACGACGCCATCGGCAAACGGCTCCTCGGTACCGGCTTCTTCTTCCTCCTCCTCGGGGGCTCAGTCGACTCACTGGTGATGAGGTTGCAGCTGGCCGTGCCCGAAAACGATCTCGTTAGCCCCCAGCTCTATAACGAGCTCTTCACCAACCACGGATCGGTGACCATGTTCCTCGTCATCCTTCCGATCTTCGAAGGATTCGCCATCCTCATGCTCCCGCTTCTCCTGGGAGCACGGGAGATGCCATTCCCCCGCCTCGGCGCCTTCTCCTTTTTCACCTTCCTCTTCGGAGGGCTCCTCTACTACTCGAGCACGCTGTTCAACGCCGTGCCCGACGCGGGGTGGTTCGCCTACACGCCGCTCTCAGGACCCCAGTTCTCGCCTGACCTGGCGATCGATTTCTGGGTGCTCGGGTTGGGAGTGGCTGAGGTCGGCGCCATCGCCGCCGCCGTCGAGATCATCGTCGGGATCATGAAGATGCGCGCCCCGGGGATGACCCTCGTGCGGATGCCGCTCTTCGCCTGGGCATTCTTGGTGACCGCGTTCATGATCTTGTTCGCGTTCACGCCTCTGATCATCGGGAGCCTCCTGCTCGAGCTCGACCGCGGATTCGGCACCCAGTTCTTCAATCCGGCTGCCGGAGGCAGCACCCTGCTCTGGCAGCACCTCTTCTGGATCTTCGGTCATCCCGAGGTGTACATCCAATTCCTGCCTGCAACCGGAATCATCTCGATGATGGTTCCCGTCTTCATGCGCCGAAAGATCGTTGGCTACAACTGGATCGTCGCTTCCCTGGTCGCGGTCGGTTTCCTCAGCTTTGGTCTCTGGGCCCATCACATGTTCGCCGTCGGGCTTCCCCCCATCGTCCTGGCGTTCTTTGCTGCGGCCAGCATGGTGATCGCCATCCCGGCCGGGGTGCAAGTTTTTGCCTGGGTGGCGACCATCTGGCGCGGGCGTCCGGTGTGGAAAACCCCGTTCCTATTCGTTGTCGGGTTTCTTGTGCTGTTCGTGCTGGGCGGGATCACCGGGGTGATGGTGGCCGCCGTCCCCTTCGACCTGCAGGCACATGACAGCTACTTCGTAGTTGGACATCTTCACTACGTTCTGATCGGCGGCGTCGCCTTTCCGATCTTTGCGGGCATCTACTACTGGCTGCCGAAATACACCAACCGGCTGCTTAACGAGCGGTTGGGAAAGTGGAACTTCTGGTTGTTATTCACCGGCGTCAACCTGGCTTTCTTCCCGATGCACATCGTCGGCTTGAAGGGGATGCCGCGGCGCGTTTACACCTACCCGGCCGGTCTCGGTTGGGACATCTACAACCTCATCTCAACCATCGGGGTCATTGTCGTCGTGGTCGGAATCGTGGTCTTCCTCGTGAATCTGGTCTACAGCCATTTCCGAGGTGAGCCGGCCGGCCACAACCCATGGGGAGGCGATACCTTGGAATGGGCCAGTCCCTCACCGCCTTTGCAGCACCAGTGGTCGATACCGCCGATCGTTCGCAGCCGTCATCCCCTTTGGGACCAGCAGAACCTGACGAGCGGGGATCCGGCCAACGAGCGTCTCACCCGCGCTCTCGCCGCGTGGCCCCTTCGCTGGCGCGCAGCTCTTGTGACCGGGACATCAGACGCCGAACCGGAGGAAATCTTTCGAGTCGCCGGTCCCTCGCTCTGGCCCTTTGTCGCTGCCTGTGGGACTGTGGCGATCTTTGGTGCCGAGCTGTTGAAGCTTCGGCTCGGCGCCTTCGCCGGAGCGGCGATAGTCGCGATCGGGGTGATCGGGTGGAACTGGCCACAACCCGCCCCGATCACCGAAGAAGAGGAGGCGGCATTCGAAGCCGAGCACGACATACCTGTCCGGGTTGGTGGAAGCGTGGCGGTGGCGCGTTGGGGAATGGGGCTCATGCTTTTGTTCACGGCCATTGCTTTCGCCAGCCTTCTTCTCTCGTATTTCTATCTGCGGGTCGAGAACCCCACCTGGCCGCCGGCGGGGGTTGCGCCTCCCGCGCTCCCATTCGGAATCACTAGTGCCTTGCTTGCCAGTGTGAGTGCTCTGGCGATGGCCTTCGGCTTGCGATCGATTCGCCGGGGGAGCCAGACTCGCCTGCAACTAGCCGTCGGCGGCGCGTTGTTGGCGCTCGCCTTCGGGATGGCGGGGCTAATCCTCGAGCTGGGTCGCCTTCCCTTCGACTCGAAGCTCCACGCCTATGGCTCGATCTTTTACACGCTCGCCGGTTTCGTCGCGGTAGTCGCCTTTGCCGCGCTGGTCATGGGGGCCTTGACCCTCTATTGGGCGCTCAAGGGCGAATACAGCGCCCGCCGCCATGTCCCCGTCCTCAATGTCACCCGCTTCTTCACGGCCACCGCGGTGATCTGGGTGATCAACTTCGCCGTTCTTTACCTGACCCCTCGTCTGACATGAGGGCCGGATTCTGGAAGTCCTGGCCGGTCTTGCTGCTGGCCGGGCCGGTGATATGGATCAGCCACTTTTGGGTCGTTTATCTGTGGGCCGAGGCGGCCTGCGACCGACCCTGGGACTCGGCCGTCGTACTGGTGACGGTGGCGGCGACTGTGGTGGCCATCGGGGCGATTGTGGGCTTCGGGATCAGAGCCAGCCGTTCTTACACAGCTGCGGATGATGATGGCGATCATCGACGACTCCTGTACCTGTACGGCGTGCTACTGGCGGGTTTGTCGGTGGTCGCCACTCTGTTTGTGGGTCTCCCCGCCCTCTTTCTCGACCCGTGCTGACCAGAATCCTTCTCCATCCCGGACAGCCAGTCGCCCCTCACGATATTTGGTCGGCGTGGAACTTGGATCCAATCTTGCTCGGCGGGATTGCCGCTGTGGCTTGGCTCTATGGGCGAGGACGACGGCGACCGGATTGGGGGTGGTTTGGGGTTGCGGTCCTGGCTTTGGGCCTGGCACTGGTGTCGCCGCTCGAGGCAATGTCGGGGGCTCTCGCCTCGGCCCACATGTCCCAACATCTCCTTTTGATCCTGGTCGCCGCACCCGCGTTCGTCCACAGCGAAGCTGCAGCCGGAGTTCTCGGCGGATTACCGCTCACGGTGAGAAAGGGGCTTGGCCTAGCTCGGAGAACCCTGGGTCTGGCCCCTGCCCGCATCCGCCGCTTTTTCCATCCGGTCCTGGTGTGGCTTCTCCACGCCGGGGTCCTCTTGTTCTGGCACGCGGCCGGCCCTTATCAACTCGCCTTACGGTTGGAACCGGTGCACTACCTCGAGCACGCCAGCTTTCTCATAACTGCGCTCTGGTTTTGGCAATTGGTCTTGAGCACGCGGCACCGCTCAATCGATTGGCCGGGCGCCAGCGTCCTCATGGTTTTCGGTCTGGCCGGCCAGAGCGTCTTTCTCGCGTTGTTGATGACCTTCGCCGAAAGCCCTTGGTATTCCGCCTACGCCAACACCACCTCGGCCTGGGGCATCACTCCCCTCACGGATCAGCACCTGGCCGGGGTGATCATGTGGGTGCCGGCCGGATTCGGCTATACCGGAGTCGGTTTGACGCTCCTCTCCCGGTGGCTGACTGCCATCGAAACCCAAACGTCAGCCAGCGAGCGGGCATTGCTGCCCGCTCGCGGATCGGATCGGAATCTAGGTGACTAGCAAAATGATGATGATGATCAGCAGCAGCGTGCCAAGTCCGATGTACATATCTGCTCCTTTGTTCTACCGGTCTGATTCACGTATCGGTTCTGATAACGGTGCGATCGGTGACCACGGTTCCGTCGGCGGAGTGGACCAGGCTGGTGTCAACCCGCTGGTTGTAACGCTCACCAATCCGGCCGCCGGCATATCCGCCCAAGAGAGCGGCCACCGCAAACACCGCCGCCAGGATCAACCCAGTTGTGGTTCGGACGTCAGACCTGATCGCTGAGAACCAGTCGGGCAGGCCCGCTGGGCCAAAGGCGTTGAACTCAGGACCGACCCACGCACCCAGGAGGGCGAAAATCGCGGCGAAAACCAGCAACCAAAGCCCGGCTCCCATTCCATTCTTGCCACCATCGAATCGGGACATTCGCCCGGCTACCCAGCCACCGAATAGGAACGTCAGGAAGACGACAGCCACCGCGATCGCCGCCCCAATCATCGACGCTTCGGAGATCTCTCCTTCGATGTCGATGAGGTTGAGCTGATAGTCCAATTCGTTGGCTCCAGCCACGACCAACGATCCGATGAATGTCAGAGCTCCGAGTCCAGCAAAAAACCCCGAAAGCGAAGCGCCAAAGTCGGCACCTCCATATCGGGCCGCCGTCCGCGCTTCGGCACGGCGGGTTCTCCTATCAACTACATCGCTCAAAAGTTCCTCCTTATCTGAGCGCGAGAAGAAATACCCTAGGAAACTCCTTTCCAAACAACCTGCAGCGGCGACCGAATCTTGGTTTCTCAAGAGAGAACCTGGGTAACCCTTGGTCGATCGGTTGCTTGGAAGGGATATGCACGAGCGGACAAGGACATTCGAGCGGTTAGCCGAGCGCCTTGCCGAAGCGCTCGATCGGTGCCAAACGCCGGTTGAAATGGCTGGCATCGCGCACAACGAACTAAGACCCGTTCTCGGCAACTTGTGCTTGCTTCTAGCAATCAACCGTCCCCACGAGGGCGCCGTCGAGGTGTTCCCGGCAGGCATCATCCATGGTGAAACCAAGGCACGCTATCGGCAGTTGGGTGTTAGCTCACCCTTTCCGTCAGCGCGGGTCATCGCCACCGGTGAGCGTTGCTTCCTGGCTGACATCAATGAACACTTGGCCGAGTATCCGCTCCTGGAAATCGAATGGCAGGCGAACGGGTTTGAAGCGAGCGGCACGGTGCCACTCATCGATGGCGCTGGCCGAATGCTCGGAAGCCTGACCCTGATCTGGTCTCACGCGGTCGACTTCGACCCGGACCTGAGAGCCGAGCTCGGCGCTCTCGGCAACCTCATAGGGCTGGCTCTCGAAACCGTTCTCCGAGAGGAGGCTGAACACAAGCTCGCCCGAGAGGTCCATCGTTCGTTGCTCCGACTTGATCAGCTACCGGCCAGCGCCGCCATCGCGGCCAGATATCACTCCTCCCGAGATTCCTTCGGCGGCAATTGGTACGACGCGATAGCGCTTCGCGATGGCCGCGTGGGCCTAATTGTGGGTGATGTCAAGGGGTCGGGCCTCCGGGCGACAACGGCTGTGTCGCAATTGCGGTCGGCCGCAGCGGCAGCGGCGCTCGTCGATCCCAGGCCAGCGAAAGTGATGGAAGCCCTGGACCAGATCGTGGACCGCAGCCTCGCCAAAGCTGGATACGCGAAGGCGGTGTTTGGGGTTCTCGACGTCGCTGACTCTGTTCTTGAGTACTCGATCGCAAGCCAAGTTCCGCCAGTCGTAGTGACGCCCGCCGGGGAAGTCCAAATCTTGAACGAGGGCAGGCGATGGTTGCTGGGACTGGACAGGCCCCGTTCGATTAAGGCCGCTCGCTGCCATTTCCCACCTGGGTCCCTTCTCGTGATGTTCACCGACGGATTGACCGAACGCAATGGGGAATCGCTCGAACTCAGCCTCTACCGTTTGGCCAGGAAGTTGGAGCAGATTTGGTGGCTGCCAACCTCGTTGGTCTGCGACCATTTGCTCGAGGAGTTCGATCGCGAATTGGGCGACACCGACGATGTGGCGCTTCTCGCCGTGAGAGCCGTGGGTGCTCATAACCGCGCCTACGCCGATGTGATCGCCGGTGTGGTCGAGAACGTCCCGTTGGCGCGTCACCGCCTCGACCGCTGGTTAGAGGACCAAGGCGTCGAAGACCCAGACCGAGAAGACTTTCTCCTTGCCTTGAGCGAGGCGATCGGGAATGCGGTGCTGCATGGAAACCACAACGACCCCGAACATCTGGTGACGATCGAAGCCGGCCTCGACCGCAACATGATCGTCGGCTCGGTCCGGGACCGGGGTGGGTGGTCGGACGAGTGGAACGCAGCAGAAAAACCGAGGGGATTGGGTTTTCGTTTGATGCGCGGGCTAGCCGACGATGTTGAGTTGAGGTCCACCTCGGACCTGACCAGGGTGGTGATCCGGCGTGACCGAAAAGTGCACTCGCACTCTTGACGCCTAACCCTCCTGGGGTTGGGAAGCGACGCTCTTGGGTAGCCGACCCACGAGGATTTGACCCGTGCTTGACCCATCCGTGATGGCCGACATGGCCGATCTCCGTTACGTCAGTGACGAAGAGCCGGGAATCAACCGTCAGCGGAAAGGTCGCGGGTTCTCGTACGTTCGGCACGATGGCAGCGTGGTGCCCCCGAAGGTCCGGGCGCGAATCAAGAGTCTGGCGGTACCGCCGGCCTGGGAGCAGGTTTGGATCTGCACAGATCCGCAGGGTCACATTCAAGCCACGGGCAGGGATGAGGCAGGGCGCAAGCAATACCGCTATCACCCGGAATGGGAGCGGGTACGTGACGAGGTCAAGTTTGATCGCATGGTCTTGTTTGGCCGGAGGCTTCCACATCTGCGAAAGCACGTGGAGACCGATCTCAACCAGCGCGGTTTGCCTCGCTCCCGAGTGCTGGCGCTGGGGGTGGCGGTCCTCGACCAGACCCTGATCAGGGTGGGCAACGACCGCTATACCCGCGAGAACGGCTCATTCGGTCTTACCACCATCACCAATGCCCACGCCGACGTGACTGGTCATGAGGTGCAGTTCAACTTCATCGCCAAAGGCGGAGCGCCTAGCGAGGTAGCGCTGTCGGACAAGCGGTTGGCCAATCTCATCGCGCAGTGCCAGGAGCTAGGCGGTCAAAGCCTCTTCACCTACCGCGATTCGGAGGGCGAAGTCGGAAGCGTCCGTTCCGAACATCTCAATTCCTACCTTCGCACCGCCACCGGTCTCGAGGTCTCCGCCAAGGACTTTCGCACCTGGGGAGCATCGGCGTTGTTCACCGACCGGCTCGGGCATATCGGACTTGTCGAGCAGCCCGAAAGCGAACTCCTGGGCGCGATTGACCAGGTGGCCGAGGTGCTGGGTAATACGCGCGCCGTGGCCAGATCGTCCTATGTCCATCCGGCCGTCTCGGAGGCGTTCACTTCAGGGAGCCTCGACCAGATTTGGCACGGGTCCCGGGCCGGTCGCTGGCTTTCCCGAGGTGAATCCACCCTGCTCAAACTGCTGGAACAAAACTGAGCGGTCGCCGCTATTTCTTGGGGGAACCGACCATTTCGTCACGGGCTTGCTTGGCTCGCGAAGCGCCGATTGCAGTCTTCACCTCTTTTTGTTCCTCGGGCGGGGGAAGGACGGCCAGCATCCCCAACGATTCGATCCACAATTCGCGGCACCACCCCATCGTGTGATAGAGGTGCTCGTCTTCCTGCTCCTCGACCTGACCATGCGCCTCTTTCAGAACTGAGGCCATCTTCCCTTTAGCCTCATCAGCAACCTGTCCCATCAGTTCCCAGTTGGCATGATCCTTGGTCTCGGCATCGACCACAGCCTCGGCGGCGACCAATTGGGCAGCGCCCTTGTCGCCCGACGCCAGGGCCATGTCCATCGACTTGATCAGGGACTCGCCCTTGAAGCGGACGATCTTCCGTCCGGGGGTTTCCTTCTCGGCGTCTAGTCCGAGATCGGCAAAGACCTTGGTCATGATCTCGACGTGGGTCTTGGTTTCGTCGAGATACCTGTTCCACTCCTCGCGAAGGTCGTCGTTGACGGCGCATTCGATGGCCTTCGTGTAGACCTGCACACCCCCCAACTCCGTCTCCAAGGACCTGATACAACAGCTCATGAACCTGAGCTTCCTTCACAGCGTCCTCCTCGCTCTTGCTGTGTTGCCGTCGTACCCAAATTTGGCGTCCCAAAACCGGCCTTAGGCCAACAACCAACTGAACCTAAGGTTTGGGTGGTGGCATAGCCACCAAAATCGCCTAACGAAAAGAGCGATCGTCGACTACCGCCAATGAACGTGCGGGGTCTACCCCGATCCGGCGGCCGTGGTCACTGGCGGCTGAGACGCCGGCATGACACTCAACAGGCCAACGACTAATGCCAGCAAGACGACGGCAACAAGAGCGCGCAGGTTCACCAGTCAGTACACGACAGATCAGGTAGATCCGTTCAAACCAGGCTTTTAGGACATGACCGATGTCGCCAGTCGGTTGGCCTCGTTCGGAACCTGCAACTGGGGCTCCGAATCGGCGGATAGCTCCGCTTGGCGGGCAACAACCAACTCCCGGAGTCGAGCAAGCTCCTCATCGTGGTCGGCTTCGAACACCACTCGCAGTTCGTCCATTACTTGCCGCGCTTCCTTGCCTTTTGGTTGGCGGAAGCGGTCGTGGACGATCGATCCGCCCTCAACGCCAACGACCTCATGGGTGGAAATGAGCTTGACGCCTCCGGGCACTGTCGATGACACCGTGTAATACCGGGGCGGTCGCCAGTCGATGAACTCCTGAAGAATCACGTCCTTGCCATGCATGCAATGGTTAAGCGTGCCCGGGCGACGTCTCCCGCTGGGATCAACTTGGTCGATGCGTGTGATTCCCAATGTCCATTGCGGGCGCAATACCGGAGAGGATATGAATTCCCACACGTGCTCGGGAGGGGCGGGAACGAATCCCGACACCGCAAAGCCGGCTTCGGCTATCGATACGTAGTGGGCCGTGCGATTCCGATAAGCCTCCCACGCGATTTCCAGGTCTTCGACCCATCCTTCGACCTCACCTGTGTGTTCATAAGACTCCACGTGGCGCCGCAATCCGAGAGCCTCCGGATTGAGTGTTGTCTTCTCGACGCACGCATCAGTGATAAGGACGTAGGCCGCCTCCGAAATGGAGTGCTTGAGTAGGCGATGGACGACAACCACGTCTTTGCCCACCAGCTCGGAGTGTCCGGCGATCCTGTGGATCGCGACCTCACCATGGTGTACGACCGTCTTCAGGTTCAGACTCGGAATCATGGCGCAGGCGTTGCACACACAGGTCGAGGACTGCCTGATTGAGAGCAGCCGATTCCGAAACGCGAAGTAGCAATTCTCGGCGGTGTCAAGCAAGAGTGAGCCATCGACATCGTCGGTTAGCGCATAGACAAAAGCAGCGTCGCCTTCCAGCTTGGCGAGTTTGAACGAGGGTCGGAGGGCTTTGACCACCGTGTTCATTAAGTCAGCGAGGATGTCTTCTCCGTGCTCTAACTCCACGCCGGCGAGGTAATCGGTGTAGCCCGAGATGTCGGCGATGATCAAACAAGCGGAATTGGTCGCGGCCACGCCCGGACTGTAAGGCTTCGGTCCAAAGCATGTCGTTCGCGCCTCGCCCGGCGAGCAAGCTGCGGCTAGCGCTCTTGCCGGCAGGTCACCACAGGCGGACGGTCGCCAGTCGTGCCCCCTCAGCTAGTGACCTGAACTTCTCCCACACGATGCTGGGATGAACTTCGGGAGCGAAGGTCGCCCGCGAGCTGTATCCGCAGTCGGCGCCGGCGATAACCCGCTCGGGCCCGACCAGCCCCGCGTAGTTGCAGATGCTGTCGGCGATCAGCTCGGGGTGCTCGACGTAACTCGACGCATGGGCGATAAAGCCGGGAATGAGCACCTTGTCGTCGGGAAGTTTCAGGTCCTGCCAGATCTTCCACTCGTGATAATGACGCGGGTTGGCCACCTCAAATGAATACGCGCCCGCGTTGATGCCGAGCATGAACGGGG
>JACCTH010000099.1 GCA_013812505.1 Acidimicrobiia bacterium
TTCTTGGTGCAGGGAACTCTGTATCCCGATGTGATCGAGTCGGGAAGCGCGTCCGCAGCAAAGATCAAGACCCATCACAATGTCGGCGGCCTTCCGGCCGATCTCCGTTTCGCCCTGGTCGAGCCGCTCCGGGACTTGTTCAAGGACGAAGCGCGGGCGATCGGCGAGGAGCTCGGGCTCCCCGAGGAGATTGTCTGGCGCCAACCCTTTCCGGGCCCCGGATTGGCGGTGCGGATCATTGGCGAGGTCACGCTCGAACGGCTCGAGATCCTGCGGGCGGCCGACGCGATCGTGACCGAGGAAGTCCGGCGGGCGGGCCTGGAACGCAGGCTTTGGCAGGCATTTGCGGTGCTCCCGGCCATCAAATCGGTCGGGGTTCAGGGCGACGGCCGCACATATAGCTACCCGCTGATCGTCCGGGCAGTGGAAAGCGAAGACGCGATGACTGCCGACTGGGCCCGCCTTCCCTACGAACTCCTCGAAACGATCAGCCGGCGGGTGATCAGCGAAGTCGAAGGCATCAATCGCGTGGCCTATGACATCTCGTCCAAACCGCCAGCCACGATTGAGTGGGAATAGCTGTAGTCCTTGGCCCATGGCCCGTCCCACCCCAACTTGCCAATCAACTTGATCCTGAAGTTGGCCGATGTTTGAGACAGACCCTTCACGTCAGATTCCCGTGGATATAACCCTTTCAACCGAGCTGATCGACATCTACCGACAAGAGGTAGCCGAACGGTCGCGTCGGTTGGCCAACGCCGCCGTGTCTCTGCGCGAGGGGGCGATCGATCCTGACTTCGTGGCCGATCTGATCAGGGACGCTCACACCATTAAGGGCTCTTCAAGGGTCGTTGGCCGACCCGAGGTGGCGGCTGCGGCCCACTTTCTCGAGCATGTCTGGAAGCGCTACGAAAGCTCCGATCTACAGGTCACCGAAGAGCTCTCAAAAGCACTCGAAGCCCTCGCCGGCTTCCTGCCCGACGCCGCTCAGCAGGAAGCAGCCGGCCTCACGGCCAAGCTCCGGGCGAACGTCGCCCGCGCCGAGTCGGCGCTCGCCGGCAACATCTACTTGCCGGTCACCCCCGCCCTGGCCCCGCCGACAAGCTCGCAGCCTTCAGCGCACAGTTCCTCGCTCGGGGGGCTCCTGGCCGAGGTCGAGCGTTCGGTCATGAGCGGCGTCTCGCGGGTGGACACCATGGATTTGTACCAATTGATCAATCAGGCCGTGGAAGTCAGCCTCGACGCCGAGAGCTTGTCCGATCTCGCCCTGGTCCAGCTCGAAGGAGCCGACCCCACCAAGTTGATGGCGGCCTGGCGCCAGCAGCTGCGACGAATGGCCGGCGCCATCGGCAATCTTCAGTCGATGGCGGTGAATCTGGCCAACGCTCAATTGAGCACCATCACTGATACTTTTCCCCAGTTCGTGCGCTACATGGGGCGCAAGCTGAAAAAGGAGGTCCGCTTCGAATCGAGTGGCGAGGAGATAGAGCTCGACCGTCAGATCGTCGAGCTTCTGCGCGAACCTCTCCGTCACCTCTTGGTGAATGCCGTCGATCACGGGTTGGAGACGCCCGAGGAGCGTTCGATGCAAGGCAAGCCCACCACCGGCATTGTTTCGCTCAACGCCCGTCGCGAAGGGGAAAAGGTTGTGATCGTCGTTTCCGATGATGGGCGCGGCATCGATTGGAAGGCGGTGCAGGATGCGGCCATCGCTCGGGGCATCCCCGCTGACGAAGATGACCTTTCTCCGTTGCTCTTCACCGCCGGTTTCAGCACCCTCACTGAGGCACACGACTTCTCTGGTTTGGGCGAAGGACTGCCGGCGGTCGCTGACGTGTCGGAGCGCGTGAACGGGATTATCCAATTGGAGACTGTGCCCGGGTTGGGCACGTCGGTGACGGTGATTCTCCCCATCTCACTTGTGTTGCAGAATGTGGTGGTTCTCGCTGATGGACCGAATTTTTGGGGTATTCCCGAGGCCGCCGTGCAAGCCTCGATCGTCCCTTCTATCGCCGACGTGGTTGAGCACGAGGGGTCGAGGCGAGCGCGCTTTCAGACCCAGGACCTCCCGGTGGTCTCGATGGCGGCGGCGATGGGCCGCGAGGCCACCGGCCCGGAGAATGACCTCTTGATCGTCTCAACTCGTTCCGGGCCTGTAGCGGTGTCGGCCGGCGAAGTCCTGGGCAAGCGGCGCGTCGCGGTCAAGGCGTTGGGTCCGATCCTCGGCGGGTCGCGGAGCATCACCGGGGCGGCCCTCCTCGGCGGTGGGGAGGTGTTGGTAGTGGTCGATCCCAACTATTTGGGCGAATACAGCCGCCAGCTCCACCCGATCAGCGAAACCGCCCCTCGAGTTCTCGTGGTCGACGACTCCGCCGGCGTCCGCCAGCTCATCTCCGCCAGCCTCGCCGGCCGCGGCTTTGAGGTCGAAGTTGCCGAAGGAGCGCGCGAAGCCGCGGCGAAGCTCGCCTCCGCCAAGTTCGAATGCCTGGTGGTCGATTTCGCGATGCCGCGGTCAAACGGCGTCGAGCTGGTGCGGGCGCTGCGGGCCGCAGGCGTCACGATCCCGATGGTTATGGTTTCGGGTGTGGCCGACGCTGAGCAGCAACAGGCGGCTTGGGACGCTGGAGTCAATGCGTACCTCGAGAAGAACGACCTTCGGCTCGGTTCCTTGGCATCCACGGTGCGAGCTCTCCTAGAAGGTCAGGACACCCAAGGCCCTCCATGACCGCGGCTCTTTGGCTCGCGGGTGTGATCGTCGTAGTGTCGATCGCTGGCGTGGTCTGGAGTTTGCGGATGGCTGCCGCCGCCCGGCGTCGGGAGTTGCAGGCGCGCCAAGAAGCCGATGACGCCCGGCACATCAAGAACGACTTCGTCTCGATGGTCAGCCATGAGCTCAGGACGCCACTTACGAGCATCGCCGGCTTCGCCCATACTCTCACCACGTCGTGGGATACGCTGAACCGCGAGGACATCAGCGAGTTTCTTGGTTACATCACAAAGCAGTCCACTTATCTAGGTGACCTGGTCGAAGACATCCTGGTGATCCCCCGGCTCGAAGCGGGGCGGCTGCGATTCAATGAGGACCTCTTCGACCTCGGGACGATGATCGGGGAAGTGGCCTTTCTCATCTTTCCTCCCGGTGGTGGTCGGGAAGCCTCAGTCTCTATCCCCCACGGAGTGCGGGCTCATGCCGATGCCAATCGCGTTCAGCAGGTGGTGAGGAACCTCTTGGAGAACGCCAAGAAATATGGTGGTGATCAGATATTGGTCGAAGGCGTCGCCCACGGTGAGCAGTACGTGATCGTGGTGTCTGACAACGGCCCGGGCGTGCCCGACGAGCTGAGCAACTCGATCTTCGAGCACTTTGAGCAAGTCTCCAAGGGAGACTCCCGATCCTCGTCTGGGATTGGGCTGGGATTGCCGATCGCTCGTAGCCTCGCCCGGGCGATGGGTGGCGACGTCTGGCACGAGCGGCGCTTTCCCACCGGCAGTCGGTTCTGCTTCTCGCTGCCTGCAAACTCATTCGTCCGCGACGAGGAAACAGTCGAAGAAATCAGACAACAGACATCAGAAACAAGACATCAGACATCAGACAACAGACTTCAGACCGGATCTATCTGACGTCTGATGTCTGAAATCTGACGTCTTAGTTACGTCCTTGTGATTCTGACCCGGGCGACCGGTACCATGTCTTCATGGCAACGGAGTGGTTTCAGAATGACCTCCTGGTCGACTCGCCGCTGCTCTCCGAGCTGAACCCCTCCCAGCGAGGAGCGGTGGCGGCCACCGAAGGGCCGGTTTTGGTGGTGGCGGGGGCGGGATCGGGCAAAACCAGGGTCCTGACCTATCGCATCGCCCACCTGATTCGCGATCTCGGCGTGTCTCCCGAAGCCATTCTCGCCATCACCTTTACCAACAAGGCAGCCGACGAAATGCGGAGCCGGGTTGCCCGCTTGGTCGGGCGAGCGACGAGGGCGATGTGGGTTTCGACCTTCCACTCCGCCTGCGTGCGGATTTTGCGGCGGGAGGCGTCCCGCCTCGGCTATCGGTCGGGTTTCTCGATCTATGACGAGGACGACAGCATCCGGCTGTTGACGATTTGTGTGAAGGACCTCGACTTGGAGGTGAAGCGCTTCCCTCCCAGGGCGATCAAGGAGGCCATCTCCCGGGCCAAGAACGAGTTGATCGACTACGAGTCGTTCGCGTTGACGGGCGAAGGTTTCTACCACGAGCAGGTTGCAGACGTCTATCGGCTCTATCAGCAACGCCTGCTCGAGGCCTCGGCGATGGACTTTGACGATCTTTTGATGGTCACCGTCGAACTGCTCGGGGCATTCCCGGAAGTACTCGCCCAATACCAAGAACGGTTTCGCTACATCCTGGTCGACGAATACCAGGACACGAATCGCGCTCAATACGTCCTGGTAAAGATGCTGGCCGCCGAGCACCGCAACCTCTGCGTGGTCGGAGACGGCGACCAAAGCATTTACCGCTGGCGGGGAGCGGACATCCGCAACATCGAAGACTTTGAGAAGGACTATCCCGACGCGCGGATCGTCGTTCTCGACCAAAACTATCGCTCGACGACCAACATTCTCGAGGCGGCTAACTCGGTCATCTCCAACAATCCGCGGCGCACGCCCAAGCGCCTGTGGAGCGATCGGGGTACCGGTGAGCTCATCGTCCGTTTCGAAGGCGAGGACGAACACGACGAGGCCGGGTTCATGGCCGATGAGATCGAACGTCTCGGCGACCTGGGCTTCAACCAATCGGACATGGCGATCTTTTACAGAACGAATGCGCAATCGCGCGTGATCGAAGAGGTGTTGGTCCGCCGGGGTATTCCCTATCGGGTCGTGGGCTCGGTTCGATACTTCGACCGCAAGGAGATCAAGGACGCCCTTGCCTATCTGCGAGCGATGGTCAATCCGGATGACGGGGTCGCCCTCAAGCGGGTAATCAACGAGCCCCGCCGGGGGATCGGTGATACGAGCGTTGCCCATCTCGATCGCTTCGCCCAGGACAATCGCATCGGCTTTGGCGAGGCTTTGAGTCGCGCCGGCGAGATCTCCCAACTCACCGGTCGTGCTCAACGCCAGATCCTCGAGTTCTCGGGCATGCTCGACATGATCCGGATGAAGGCCGATACCGGGGGCCTGCAGGCGGCGATCGATGCGGTGGCCAATGACACCGGCTATCTGGCTGCGCTCGAAGCCGAGCGCAGCATCGAAGCTCTCGGGCGAATCGAGAACCTGCGGGAGTTGGGATCGGTGGCGGCGGAATTCGAAAGCCTGAGCGAAGGATCGGTGATCGATGGTGTCGCCTGGGAGGACATCCCCAACTTGACACGCCTCGAACGCTTCCTCGAATCAGTGTCGCTGCAGAACGAGACCGACGACCTCGACGAGGGCGCCGGTGCGGTGACGTTGATGACGTTGCACAACGCCAAGGGCCTCGAGTATCCCGCGGTTTTTCTGGCGGGGATGGAAGACGGGATCTTCCCGCATATGCGAACGCTCGGCGACCCACCTGAGCTGGAAGAGGAGCGGCGCCTGGCCTACGTCGGGATGACGCGGGCGATGGATCGCTTGTACCTCACCTCGGCTTGGAATCGGATGCTCTTCGGGAGCACCAATTACAACCCGCCCTCGCGGTTTCTCAAAGAAGTTCCCGCCGAGCTAATCGAGAAAGCTCCCAAGCGCGAGCGCACCACAAACGCCGAGGCCTCATGGTCGGGGCGCAGCACCGTCTCCGCCGATCAGATCCAAAGTGGCGATCGGGTGCGGCACGACAAGTGGGGCTTAGGGACAGTCCGGGAAGTGGTCGGCGCGGGCGAAGGAGCCGAGGCCGTCGTCGTGTTCGATGACGAGGGGAAGAAGCGCCTTCTCCTCGGCTGGGCCCCCATGCAAAAGGTCTCCTAGACCGGAAGACCGGAAGACCGGAAGACCGGAAGACCGGAAGACCGGAAGACCGGAACACCGGAACACCGGAACACCGGAACACCGGAACACCGGAAGACCGGAAGACCGGAACACCGGAACACCGGAACACCGGAACTCCGGAACTCCGGAACTCCGGAACTCCGGAACTCCGGAACACCGGAACTCCGGAACTCCGGAACTCCGGAAGACCGGAACTCCGGAACTCCGGAACTCCGGAAGACCGGAAGACCGGAACTCCGGAACTCCGGAAGACCGGAAGACCGGAAGACCGGAAGACCGGAAGACCGGAACACCGGAACACCGGAACACCGGAAGACCGGAACTCCGGAACTCCGGAACTATGCCAAGACTCGCTGGCGTTCGCTGTCTACCTCATTGACGAGCAGATCCCACGAGCTTGCAAACTTTTCGACGCCTTGGTCCTCAAGCACCTGCACGACATTGTCCATGTCGATGCCGACCTCGATTAACAGGTCCAGATCCTCTTTGGCCTCGTTGATCTCGCCGGCGCCAAACGGCTGCGGGTAAGGCGTCCCATGGTCCTGATAGGCGTCGATGGTGGCGAGGGGCATGGTGTTGACTGTATGCGGCGCCACTAGCGCCTCCACGTACATCGTGTCGGCATAGTCCGGGTTCTTCGTCGAGGTCGAAGCCCACAGGGGCCGCTGGGCCCGGCCGCCTCTGCGGGCGAGATCCATCCAGTCGTCGGTGCGGAAACGCTGGAGGAAAAGTTCGTAGGCGACCCGAGCATTCGCGATCGCCGCTTTTCCCCAGAGATGTCTCGGCGCCTCGAGCTCTTCGAGCCGGCGATCGACTTCAGTGTCGACGCGGGACACAAAGAAGGACGCCACCGAGCTGATCGTCTTCAACTTTCCCCCCGAGTTTCCATACTCGTCCAAACCACTTTGATAGGCCTCGATCACCTGCCCATACCGAGCCAGCGAGAAGATCAGGGTGACGTTGATCGAAATGCCCTCGGCGGTCAGCCGGCGTATGGCTTCCACCCCGGCCATGGTGGCGGGGACTTTCACTAGTAGGTTCGGCCGGTCGATTCGCTTGTGCCACTCGCGGGCCGCCGCCACGGTGGCTTCGGTTTCATGGGCTAGCAGAGGACTGACCTCGACCGAAACGAAACCGTCGGCGCCGTCGCTCCACTCCCAGGCCGACCGCAGGACATCGCATGCATCGGCGATGTCCGCGCTCATCAGCCCGACGACGATCTCTTCGGTTTCGAGGCCGCTCTTCGCCAAATCCCGCAGAGATCGGTCGTAGTCGGAACTCTTGGTAATGGCGTCGGCGAAGATTGTGGGGTTAGAAGTGACACCGCTTATCGCATCCTTGGAGATGCGCTGGGCGAGTTCTCCGCCATCGATCATCGTCCGATTGATCTGGTCCGACCAGATGCTCTGACCGGCGGCGGCAACGGTGTGAAGGCGCGAATTGGGCATAAGACTCCTTGACGCCCCCAAGTTAGCCCCCGCCTAGCGGTTTGGTTGCGGGCCTAACCTTCGGCATGTGCCGAGGCGCATCTTGATCGCCAAACCTGGCCTCGATGGTCACGATCGAGGGGCCAAAGTCATTGCTCGAGCCTTGCGCGATGCGGGCAACGAAGTCATCTACTCAGGCTTGCATCAGACTCCCGAGCAGATCGTCGCCACCGCCATCGACGAGGACGTAGCCGCTGTCGGTCTTTCCTCTTTGTCGGGCGCTCACCTCACGCTCTTCCCTCGAGTCGTTGATCTGCTGCGAAAAGCCGAAGCCGACGACATTGTCGTCTTTGGAGGAGGGGTCATTCCTGATGTGGACATCGCCACGCTCGAAGCCGCTGGGGTGGCGGCGATTTTCGGCCCCGGCACATCGCTCGCTGAGATCGCCGAGTGGGTGGAAGCTAACGTCGCCGCCAGTCCGTGAAGATTCATGAATACCAAGCGAAACAGCTTCTTGCCGCGCGGGGAATCCCAACTCCTCGCGGTCTCGTCGCCACCACCAAGACTGAGGCGGAGAATGCCGCTCGCACACTGATCGCCGAGACCGGCAATCCGGTGGTGGTGGTCAAGTCGCAGATTCACGCCGGCGGTCGTGGCAAGGGACGCTTCGCCGAGCACCCCGATCTCAAGGGTGTCAACGTTGTGCTCGCCGGTCGTGACGGTGGCCCCGAGGCGGCGGTGGCTGAGGTCGGCGCTTTGGCCGAGAAGATGATCGGCTCGACCTTGGTCACGATCCAGACGGGTGAGTCGGGTAAAGAGGTCAATCGCCTTTATGTCGAGCAAGGATTGGACATTGCCCGCGAGCTCTACCTAGCGGTGCTGCTCGATCGATCGGTGGGACGCAACATCGTCATGGCTTCCACTGAAGGAGGCATGGACATCGAGGCAGTGGCACAGGAATCGCCCGACAAAATCCTCCGGGAGGAGGTCGACCCCGCAATTGGGCTGGCGATGTTTCAAGCGAACTCGCTCGGTTGGGAGCTGGGACTCGAGGGAGACATCCATGCCAAGTTCGTAGCTTTTGTCACTCGGCTGGTTGAGATCGCCACCGAGCTCGACGCCGATTTGGTCGAGATCAACCCCTTAGTCATCACCGGCGAAGGCGAAGTTTTTGCCCTCGACGGGAAGATGAGCTTCGACGACAACGCTCTCTATCGCCACCCTGAGGTGGCCGAGATGCGGGATGAGTCGGAGGAAGACCCGGCGGAGCTGGAAGCAAAGGAAACTGGGCTTTCCTATATCAAGCTCGACGGAAGCATCGGGTGCATGGTCAACGGCGCTGGCCTGGCAATGTCGACGATGGACATCATCAAGCATTTCGGTGGGGAACCGGCCAACTTCCTCGATGTGGGTGGGGGAGCGAATGCTGAACAAGTAGCGGCGGCGATTCGGATCATCACGGCCGATCCCAATGTCAAGGGAATCTTCGTCAACATCTTTGGCGGGATCATGAAATGCGACACGATCGCGGCGGGGATCATCGATGGCATCAATGAGGTCGGGCTCTCGGTGCCGATGGTGGTGAGGCTCGAGGGCACCAACGTCGAGATCGGAAAACAGATGCTCGACGAGTCCGGCCTCAACCTGACGACTGCCATCGACATGAAAGACGGCGCCCAAAAAATCGTCGCCCTGGCTCGATGAGCATCCTCGTCAGCAAGGAAACGCGCTTGATCGTCCAGGGCCTGGGCAAGACCGGTCGTTTCCACGCCGATCGCAGCATTGCTTACGGCACCAACGTGGTGGCGGCGGTCCATCCCAGCCGCGCTGGGAAGACGGAGATCTTCGAGGGGGATATCGATGAAAGCGGAGTGCCCGATCGGGCGGGAACCTATCGAGTCGAGGTGCCGATTTTCCGCACCGTCGAAGCGGCGGTCGCCGCGTCGCAGGCGAACGCCACGGTGGTGTTCGTTCCTCCGGCCGGCGCGGCCGACGCCATTATGGAGGCCGCCGCGGCCTCGGTTCCGTTGATCGTGGCGATCACCGAGGGAGTGCCGGTCGCCGACATGGTCGAGGCCAAGCGCTACCTCGGCGACAAGCCGGTGCGGCTGGTGGGGCCGAACTGTCCGGGAGTCATCACCCCCCAGGAGTGCCGGATCGGAATCATGCCCGGATACATTCACCAGTCGGGGAGGATCGGCGTCATTTCACGTTCCGGCACCCTCACCTATGAGGCGGTTTATCAGCTGACCCGGCTTGGGTTGGGACAAACCACCGCCGTTGGGATCGGGGGCGATCCCGTCAACGGCACCAACTTTGTCGATGTGCTCGAGATGTTCAACGATGATCCGGCCACCGAGGGCGTAATCATGATCGGGGAGATTGGAGGCACGGCCGAGGAAGACGCCGCCGTCTTCGTCGCCGAGCAGATGCGCAAACCAGTCGCCGGGTTCATCGCTGGCACGACTGCCCCACCGGGACGACGGATGGGCCACGCCGGGGCGATCATCTCTGGCGGCAAAGGAACCGCCGCGGCCAAGATCGACGCCATGCATGACGCGGGAATTGCCCTAGCTCCCACTCCCTCCGACATGGGATCGGCCATGCTCGAAGCTCTGGGCTGACCCGACGACCCGAGTCGGACGCTCTGCAACTAACGTCCTTATCCATGTGGTGGATCATTGGCATCGTCGCCCTGCTTCTCGTATGGGCATTGGTCATTTACAACGGCCTGGTTTCGAAACGGAACCGGGTGGACAACTCCCTCGGACAGATCGAGGTCCAAACGAAACGTCGTTACGACCTGATCCCAAACCTGGTCGAGACCGTGAAGGGTTATGCCAGCCACGAGCAGCAGACCTTCGAACGGGTGGTGCAGGCACGCAACGCGGCCCAAGCCGCCACCGGGCCGGCCGAACAGGCGCAGGCCGAGAACTTCCTCACTGGCGCCCTCCGCCAGCTTTTCGCCGTCGCCGAGGCCTATCCGGAGCTGCGAGCCTCCGAAAATTTCCAGCGGCTCCAGACCGAGCTGTCGGACACCGAGAACAAGATCGCCGTGGCTCGACAGATCTACAACGACTCAGTCCTGACCTTCAACAATTCGGTGCAGGTGGCACCTAGCAACATCGTCGCCAGCATGTTTGGGTTCAAGATCCGCGAGTTCTTCGATGCGCCGGAGGAAGCCAGCGAACCCCCGAGGGTGCAGTTCTGATCAAACGGAGGGGCACCGCGCTGCTGGCGCTGGTCCTTCTCTTGCTGGGACATGGGCTCCCGGCGGTGGCCCAAGAGTTCACCCTGCCCCGGGCGGACATCGAGGTGATCGTCAGCGCGGATGGCTCAATCGATGTCAACGAGCACATCACCTACTTCTTCGATGGGTCCTTCTCCGGGGGTTACCGCGAGATTCCCTTGCGGGCAGGCGAATCGATCAACGGAGTCAGCGTGTCCGAAAGGGGAGTCGCCTATCAGCCTGGCGCATGCACCGACCTCGGCTGCAGCTCGCCTCCCTCAACCTTCGGAGTCGTCGACCTTGGCGGGCGGGTGCGAGTGGTTTGGCACTACGAAACCGACGGTGGCGAACGGACTTTCGACATCTCGTATCGATTCGTTGGCCTCGCCAAGGCTGCCGACGATGTCGTCGATGTCTTCATGCAAGTTTGGGGCGACGATTGGGAAACATCCCTCGACGAGCTCAGTGTTTCCATGGATCTCCCGGCCGAGGGTGGCAGCGGCGACATCAGGATTTGGGGACACCCGTCATCTGTCAATGGCGAAACCAGCCTGGGCGCGGACGGTATCCGCCCCACCTTGACCGCCACCGGTATTCCTTCCGGTCAGTTCGTCGAGATGCGGGTTGTCTTCCCCCGTTCGTTTCTGACTTCTACTGCCGGCGCGTCGGTGGTTGCAGGCGATCGTCTCGAAGACATTCAGGCCGAAGAGGACGCAGAAATCGCCCGTGACCAGCGAACGGCGGCGTTGGTTCGAACCGGTCTCTTTGTTCTCGCCGCTCTCACCTTTCTTCCCGGGTTGCTCGGAGTGCTTTGGATCTACTTCCGCTACGGCCGTGAGCCGCGGACCGGCTACGACCGGGAATACGAGCAAGAACCACCCTCCGAGCTTCCACCCGCCGAGGTTGGGGCGTTGCTGAGTCAGGGCCAGGTCGATGAGAACCAATTCACCGCCACCATGTTCGACCTGATCCGCAAGAAGGTCATCAAAGCTGAACCGGTAAAGGTCACGATCAATAGTTGGATGGGCCTTCGCTCCGAGGTCGTCGATGATCTTCAGCTCAGCATCACTCCCAATGAGGAGCTATTGACCAGGCCCGAGCAGCGGGTGCTGAACGTGGTCTCTCGCGTCCTGGACGGCGAACCGCGCCCGCTCAACGAGTTTCGAACCGGGATCAGGGAGGATGCCGCTGCCAACTCCTCCGACTATCGGACGTTTCGCACCGAAGCGGTGGGCTCGATCGAGGAGCGGGGGCTATTCGAACAGACCGGCCGTAGTCGCTTCCTGGGCGCTTTCGCTGCCCTGATCGTGCTCGCGTTTGTTGCCTTCCTGGCGCTGGGCTCGCTCGACTCCTTTCCTTCGGGCGCGCTTGCTCCGCTGTTGTTCGTGGCTGTTTTCTTCAACGTCATTGTCCTGGTGGTATTTGGGGCAATGAGACGCGGGTACGTCCGTCGGACTGGGATCGGGGCTTTGGAAGCCGAGCGCTGGAGTGCTTTCAGGCGCTATTTGAAGGACTTCAGTCGGCTGGAGGAAGCACCACCGATCTCGTTGGCGCTTTGGGACCGGTTCTTGGTCTACGCCGTCTCCTTCGGGATCGCCGAAGAAGTGCTCGAGGCCGCTCGGATTCGCGCTCCCGCCGAGCTCCAGCAGACTTCGAACCTTTATTGGTTCGGCGGCCACGGTTACACCGGCGGCGGAACCGAGAACGCCTTTAGCGGCCTGTCGTCGGCCCTGAACGGTGCATTCGCTTCGCCCAGCACTGGCGGCGGAGGCGGGTTCTCGGGCGGTGGTGGTGGCGGTGGCGGTGGTGGCGGCGGAGGTGCCTGGTAACCCCCTCCCCCGTTTTCGCGCATCAAACGCAAGCGATAGCTTGCGTTTGATGCGCGAAAACGGGGGTAGACGGGAGGTATGACGTGGCCTACGTCGTTCTGGTCAGCGGTGCCGGGTCGAACCTCGAGGCTCTGATCGAAGCCGATGTCGGCAAGATCAGCTCGGTGGTCGCGGACGGAGAGTGCCCCGCCCTCGCCAAGGCCGAGGCGGTCGGGATTAGTACCCGAGTGATCCCCTATCGAGGCGGCCGTGCGAGCTTCACCAGGGAGATTCTTGATGTGGCTGGCGACGCCGAAGCCCTGGTTCTGGCAGGGTTCATGCGAATTCTCGGCAAGGAAGCTATTGCTCGTTTCCCGAACCGGATCGTCAACATCCACCCCTCGCTACTGCCATCGTTTCCCGGTCTCGATGCGGTCGCCCAAGCACTGGCAGCCGGTGTAAAAGTCACCGGTGCGACGGTGCACTTCGTCGACGAGCTCCTCGATCATGGACCGATCATCGCTCAGAAGGCGGTCCCGGTTCTGCCGGGAGACAATGCATGTTCATTGCACAAACGGATCCAGATCGAAGAGCACGTGCTCTACCCACGGGTGGTCGAAGCCTTACTCGCCGGCAGATTGTCGGTAGAGGGGAGAACAGTGAGTTGGAGCTAGATCGACTGCCTGTCCGACAAGCCTTGATCTCGGTACATGACAAGACCGGGGTGGTCGATTTCTGCCGCCGGCTGGCCAGTTGCGGCGTTGGTTTGATCAGTTCCGGGGGCACCGCGGCGATGCTGGCCAGCGCCGGGATCGAGGTCACCTCGGTCAGCGATCTTACCGGCGCTCCCGAGATGCTGGGCGGCCGGGTGAAGACCTTGCACCCCCGAATCCACGGCTCGATCCTTGCCCGGCCCACCGATCCCGAACATCGCCAGGATCTCGAGAAGGAGGGCATCGAACCGATCGAATTGGTGGTCTCGAATCTGTATCCCTTCGAGCAGGACCCGTCGATCGAACAGATCGACATCGGCGGGGTGGCGCTGACCAGGGCGGCCGCGAAGAACCATGAGTTTGTGGGCATCGTGGTCGACCCCGCGCAATACGACCCGGTTGCCACCGAGATCGAAGCCGGCGGCCTGCTCGCTTCGACCCGGCTCGACCTCGCTCGGACCGCCTTTTTTCGTACGGCCGCCTATGACGCGGCCATCGTCGGCTGGTTTGAGCGCAGCGAGCGGTTGCCTGAGCGGTTGGTGGTGGCTCTGGAAAAGACGGATTCCCTGCGGTATGGAGAGAATCCCCACCAAGAGGCGTCCGTGTACTCGGAGATCGGGACGTCGCCCTGGTGGAAGTCGGCTCGAGTTGTGCAGGGAAAGGAACTGTCGTTCAACAACCTGGCCGACGCCGAGGCAGCGTTGCGCTTGGTCGACACCATCGAAGAGCCGGCGGCGGTGATTATCAAACATCTCAACCCCTGCGGGGTGGCAGTGGGGGCAGACCTCGAGACTGCGTTCGCCAGGGCCTGGGATTGCGACCCGGTTTCGGCTTTCGGCGGAGTCGTCGGCCTCAATCGGCCGCTCACTTCGGCGCTGGCCGGCGCTCTTGGCGAACGGTTCGTCGAGGTCGTGGTCGCATCGAAGGTGGAAAGCGTTGAAGGAATCAAAGCCGCCGTACGTGTGCTCGAGGCCGCGAAGCCGCATGGCTCCGATCTCGACTTGCACCGCATCGAGGATGGCTTCCTCGTGCAACGGCGCGACGAAGCTCCCGGGGAGTTCACGACTGTCTCCGATCGACAGCCAGAAAACTGGGAGGATCTGTGGTTGGCCTGGCTCGTTGCCACCCATACCAAATCGAATGCGGCGGCGATCGTGCGGGACGGGGCGGCCGTCGGCATCGGGGCGGGCGATCAGAGTCGGGTCGGGGCCGTGGCCAAAGCCGTGCGGCAAGCGGGGGATCGAGCGAATGGGGCAGTGGCCGCGTCTGATGCGTTCTTCCCCTTCGCCGACGGCATCGAAGCGTTAGCTCAGGCAGGCGTGATCGCGGTGGTCGCTCCCGGCGGATCGCGCAACGACGGTCTTGTCGTCGAGGCGGCGAACCGGCTCGGCATCGCCCTGGTTCGCGCCTCGCTGCGCCATTTTCGCCACTGATTACCGTTGCCGGTTGTGGCGCAGATTCTCGACGGAAAACCGGTAGCGGCCGCGGTCAAGGTGGAAGTGGCGTCGGGGGTCCGATTGCTGCGGAGATCGCCGGGCCTCGCCACCGTGATCGTCGGCGATGACCCCGCCTCCCATGTGTACGTGCGTGGCAAACGTCGCGACGCCGAGGAAGTGGGGATGGTCTCCATCCACCACGAGCTGCCCGCCTATGTCGGCCAGGAGCGGGTCGAGGAGCTGATCGGCGAGCTCAACAACGACCCCAAGGTCGATGGCATCTTGGTTCAACTCCCCCTCCCCGACGCTCTTGATGGTGAAGCGGTGGTTGGAGCGATTGATCCGGGCAAGGATGCCGATGGACTCCACCCAGCGAACCTCGGGCGTTTGGTCCTCGATCAGCCGGGCCTTCGACCCTGCACCCCTTCGGGGATCATGCGGATGCTCGAGCACTACGAGGTTCCGATTCGTGGAGCCAAAGCGGTGGTCCTGGGGCGCTCCTTCTTGGTCGGTCGGCCGATGGCCCTGCTGCTTGGCGCCCGCGGAGTCGACGCCACCGTCACCGTCGCCCACTCACGGAGCCGCGACCTCAAAGACCTAACGGCGAACGCCGACCTGATCGTGGTAGCCATCGGTTCACCTGGTTTCTTGACCGCCGACATGGTGCGACCCGGCGCGGTCGTGATCGATGTCGGGATCAACCAGATCGGCAAGAAACTCGTCGGCGACGTCGATTTTGGCCCGGTCTCCGTCATTGCCTCGGCGATCACCCCGGTGCCCGGCGGCGTCGGCCCGATGACCCGAGCCATGCTTCTGGTCAACACGTTGAACGCTGCCCGCGCTCACGGTTGATGAACCCTGATTCGGCAGCCGCTCGATGGCGGTACCTGGTCTTCTCAGCCTTCGTTGGTTTCCGGTCGGCTTCTTGATCCCGATCACAGTGCTGCTCCCGCTCGAACGCGGTCTCTCGCTTAGCGAGGTCGGGGTCGTCTTTGCCGCCCAGGGAATCCTGGTGCTGGCGCTAGCGCTGCCAACGGGCGGGTTGTCCGATTCGTGGGGTCGGCGGCCGGTTCTGTTGCTGTCGTCGGTCGTCGGAATCGCCGCCCTCGGACTGCTGGTCGTGGCCGATTCCTTCGGCGAGTTTCTGGTGGTCTGCTCGCTGCAGGGGGTCTACCGGGCTCTCGACAGCGGACCGCTCGAGGCTTGGTACATCGACGCCACGCTGACCGCCGACCCCAGCGCCAACCTGGAGCGCCGCCTCTCCGCCGGGAGCGCGGCGCTCAGCGCGGCGATCGCGTTGGGGGTGCTCGCTTCCGGCGGGCTCGTTGCCCTCGATCCCTTTCCATCGATAGACGCCCTCACGTTGCCGGTGCTCGTTGCAGTGGGCTTGTCCGTCGTGAGCGCCGTCGCAATCGCGGTGCTGATGACCGAGCACCGGGCCGGCCATGAGCGGCTCGGATTCCGCGCCTCTGCCCGGCGCGTCCCGCAAACGGTCAAAGACGGCGTCGGGCTGGTCAGGAGCAACCGGATCCTGCTGGCGATTATCGCAGTCGAACTGTTCTGGGGTTTTGGCATGGTGTCCTTCGAGGGTCTCATGCCGGTTCGCCTCGCCGAAGTGGTCGACAGCTCCGACCGGGCCGCTGCTCTCATGGGTCCGGCCGCCTCGGCCGCTTGGCTCGCCTTCTCGGCCGGGGCGGCGCTGATCACCACGGTGAGCCGGCGGGTCGGGGTCGCCCCGACCGCCGCGCTCACTCGGGTTCTCCAAGGCCTGGCGGTCGTTTTCATGGGGTTGAGCGCGGGGCCGATCGGACTCGTGACCGCCTACCTCGCCTGTTATGCGATCCACGGCGCCTCGAACTCCCTGCATATGGCCCTTCTCCATCACGAGGTGACCACCGACAATCGCAGCACGATCATCTCGCTCAACTCGATGGTGGGCCAGCCGGCTGGTGCGATCGGGATAGTGGTGCTGACCGCCTTGGCCGACGCCACGTCGGTCACTACCGCGCTGGTGGTCGGTGGCGTTGTCCTTGCCATCGCGGCGCCGCTCTATCTGCCGGCTTGGCGCCGCGAGCGCGTTCGTCGGCTCGGACCCATGCCACTCGGGCCGTTACCCTGATCGTTGCGAAAGGAGACAGTTGGCCGCTTCGATCACGATGGGCCCGAACGGGCTTTCAGTTCCCGACGATCCGATCATCCCGTTCATTGAGGGCGATGGCACCGGTCCCGACATCTGGGCGGCCGCGGTTCGCGTCCTCGAAGCCGCAGTCGACAAGGCCTACGGCGGGAGCAAGAAGATCGAATGGAACGAAGTCCTCGCCGGCGAGGAGGCCTACACCAAGACCGGCGCTTGGCTGCCCGACGAAACCGTTGACGCCTTTCGTGAGTATCTCGTCGGCATCAAGGGGCCACTCACCACTCCAGTGGGCGGCGGGATCCGCTCGCTCAATGTCGCCCTCCGCCAGACCCTTGACCTCTACGCCTGCGTGCGGCCGATCCGCTGGTTCCAGGGGGTGCCCTCCCCGGTCCGGCACCCGGAATTGGTCGACATGGTCATCTTCCGCGAGAACACCGAGGATGTCTACGCCGGCAAGGAACTCGAGGAAGGGACCGAAGGCGCCAAACGGTTGCTCGAGTTTCTCGACAACGAGTTCGGTTGGGAGATTCGTCCTGACTCCGGCCTCGGGATCAAACCCGCCTCGGTCACCGGGTCGAAGCGATTGGTGCGGGCGGCGATCGAATACGCGCTCGCGAATCGCCGCAAGTCGGTGACGCTCGTCCACAAGGGCAACATCATGAAGTTCACCGAAGGCGCCTTTCGCAAATGGGGTTACGACGTGGCGTCGTCTGAATACTCGGATCGCGCGATCTCCTGGGAGGAGTCCGGCGGAGAAGCGGGTGACAAGCTTTTGGTCAAGGACGTCATTGCCGACGCCTTCCTTCAGCAGATACTCACCCGTCCGGCTGAATACGACGTCATCGCCACCATGAACCTCAACGGCGACTACATCTCCGACGCCCTCGCCGCCCAAGTTGGCGGCATCGGGATTGCCCCCGGGGGCAACATCAACTACGTCACCGGTCACGCCGTCTTCGAAGCGACCCATGGGACTGCGCCCAAATACGCCGGCCAGGACAAAGTGAACCCCGGCTCGGTGATTCTGAGCGGCGAGATGATGCTCCGCTATCTGGGATGGACCGAAGCAGCTGACCTCATCATCTCCGCGCTCGAAGCCACGATCGGCGACAGAGTCGTGACCTATGACTTCGCCCGTTTGATGGACGGGGCCACCGAGGTCTCCACCTCGGGATTTGGATCGGCGCTCATCGAACGGATGTAGATGCCGACGCTCCAGATCACCCGTCGCTCCGACGTCCTGCCTCCGGAGGAGATGGCGGCGCTCGGCCCGACGATCGCCGCGATCGAGAAGCTGAAAAAGGAACGCAACGCCGTCATCCTCGCTCACAACTACATGACGCCGGACATTTATCACACGGTCGCCGATCTGACCGGCGACTCTTTGGCTCTGGCCCGCATGGCAACGGAAGCCACGGCCGACGTGATCGTGATGGCTGGCGTCCATTTCATGGCCGAAACCGCCAAGATGCTCAACCCGCAGAAGACGGTCCTCATCCCCGACCTTCGCGCCGGCTGCTCGCTTTCCGAAGGGATCACCGGCGCCGATGTCCGCAAGCTCAAAGAACAGCATCCGGGCGTGCCAGTCGTGACCTATGTCAACACCTCCGCCGAGGTCAAAGCCGAGTCAGACATTTGCTGCACCTCTGGCAACGCCAAAGAGGTGGTCGAGTCGCTCGGGGTTGACAAGATCATCTTCACTCCCGACCAATACCTCGGCCGCTGGGTCGCCTCCCAGACCGACGTCGAAGTGATTCTGTGGGAAGGATCATGCATGGTCCACGAGCGCTTCACCGGCGAGGAGATTCGCCGCCACCGGGCTGGCTACGACGACATCAAGGTCATCGCCCATCCCGAATGTCCGCCGGACGTGCTGGCCGAGGCCGATTTCGTCGGCTCCACTTTCGGTATGCAGAAATGGGTCACCGAGAATCAACCCCAACAAGTGATGATGATCACCGAATGCTCCATGTCCGACAACGTCACTGCCTATGCCCCGGAGACGGATTTCATTCGGCCCTGCAACCTTTGCCCGCACATGAAACGGATCACTCTCGACAACATTCGGACCTCGCTCGAGAAGATGCAGTACCGCGTCGAGATCCATCCCGACGTGATGGAGCGGGCTCGGCGAGCGGTGGAGCGAATGCTCGAAGTCAAGCGAATTTGAACAGCGCATGATTCGGCGGGTCAAAGTGCCCATCGTCATTGGCTCCGGAGTCGCGGGGCTTTCGACCGCCCTCGGGCTCCACGAGTCGATCGTGGTCTCCGCTGGCGCTCTCGGCTCGACCTGGTGGGCTCAAGGCGGCATCGCCGCCGCCGTAGGGGGCGACGATCGACCGGATCTGCATGCTCGCGACACGATGGCCGTTTCGGGTGGGATCGCCGTGCGAGATGCGGTCGACATGCTCACCGAAGGCGGCCCGGCCGCGATCGATCGGCTGCGGGAGCTGGGAGCGCGCTTCGACACCGCCCCCACCGGTGACATCGCCCTAGGCCGCGAGGCGGGCCACCAGCGGCGCCGAATCATCCACGCCGAAGGGGACCGAACCGGTTACGAGGTCATGCGCACTCTCACCGAAGCCGTTCTCGGACAGCCGGCGATCGAGACGCTGGAAGGTTGGCGCGCCCTCGATTTGGTGCGTGTCGGGCAGCGGGTTGTCGGGATCGTGGTCGCCGATCCGCACGGGGACCGCGAAATCATCGAGTCACCGGCCGTGATCCTCGCTACCGGCGGGATCGGCCGGCTCTACTCGCACACTACCAACCCCCCCGGTGTCACCGGCGATGGCCTGGCGATGGCCGCCCGCGTCGGGGTCCGGCTCGCTGACCTCGAATTCGTTCAGTTCCACCCGACTGCGCTGGATAGCGGTCTTGACCCGATGCCGCTTCTCACGGAGGCCTTGCGGGGCGAAGGGGCACACCTGGTCGACTCCGAAGGCGGCCGCTTCATGATCCCTTATCACCCCGATGTGGAGCTGGCTCCTCGTGATGTAGTGGCCCGAGCCATCTTTTGGCAATTGGACCGCGGCCTCGGTGCCTTCCTCGATGCCAGGGTGGTCGACAACTTCGCTGATCGCTTCCCCACCGTCTTCAGGGTCGCCCAGGACGCCGGCCTCGATCCCCGTACGGACCTGTTGCCGGTGTCGCCCGCCGCTCACTATTACATGGGAGGAATCGACGCCGACACCAACGGACGCACCTCTCTGGCCGGGCTGTGGGCGGTGGGTGAGGTCGCCTCGACCGGCGTCCACGGAGCCAACCGCCTGGCCTCCAATTCCTTGCTGGAGGGCCTGGTCTTTGGCGCCTTGGTCGCCAATGATGTAGCCCAGGCCTTTGAACTCCCGGCGGATATCAGCGAGTTTCGATCCGGTCCCGCCTTCGACCTTCCGTTGACCGGCTCAGGCATCGAAGAGGTAAGGGCTCTGATGTGGGAGCGGGTGGGCTTGGTGCGAACCGGTCCCGGTCTCTGGGACGCCCGCAACCGCTTGCTCGAGCTCGACAACGAGCTGCGATCGAACCTCGCCGGCCGGGTGGCCGCCGATGTTGCCCGGTTGGTCATCGCCGCGGCCCTGCGACGCTCCGAATCGCGCGGCGGCCACTATCGGGCCGACTACCCCGAGACCGATCTCTTTCAAGCCAACCGCAACCTGGTCGAGCCAATCTCGATCGACGACTGATGCATCAGAGCCAGTATCAGCACATCATCGACCGAGCCCTCGCCGAGGATCTCGGGTCGGCCGGCGATATTTCAAGCGAGGGAGCCATCCCTTCGGATGCGACGGCGGCCGCCCATGTGGTGGCTCGTCAAGAAGGAACTCTGGCCGGCTTGGAGGTGGCCCGGCAGGTGTTTCTCACCATTGATCCAGCCACGGAAGTGCGACTGTTGAAAAACGATGGCGGCCGGGTCCCGTCGGAGGCCAAGTTGATCACGGTGGCCGGCGCCTCCCGTTCGTTGCTGATGGCCGAGCGGACTGCCCTCAACTTGTTAGGGATGATGTCGGGCGTCGCCACCGCCACCGCCCGCCTGGTTGCGGCGGTGGCCGGGACCAATGCCCGAGTGGCCGACACCCGCAAGACCCTGCCAGGCTTGCGTGTACTGCAGAAGTACGCAGTGCGGATGGGCGGCGGCATCAACCATCGGTTCGGGCTCTTCGACGCGGTGATGATCAAGGACAATCATTTGATCGCCGCCGGCAGCGTCCGCTCCGCCGTAGAGAGCGCGAGATCACGGGTGGGTCATGCGGTGACGATCGAGGTTGAGGTCACCAGCGTCGAGCAGCTCAAAGAGCTCTTGGTCGTGGGAGCAGACATCGTTTTATTGGACAACATGTCGCCCGAACTGCTACGCGAGGCGGTTGCCCTAGTCGACGGACAGATGCTGACCGAGGCATCCGGCGGGGTCACCCCTGAGACGATCAGGGCGATTGCCGAAACCGGCGTTGACATCATCTCCTCGGGATGGATCACGCACTCGGCCCCCAATTTCGATTTGGCGCTCGACTTCGTCTCCTGACGCTCTGATACCTTGGGCGAGATGAAGCAACCGAAGCGGGTGACGGTGACGGGTGCAGCCGGCCAGATTGGATACGCCCTCGTCTTTCGCATCGCCGCTGGGGAGATGCTCGGCTCCGACCAGCCGATCGTCTTGCAGCTCCTCGAGGTGACTCCGGCGCTGGGCGCTCTCGAAGGAGTTGGGATGGAGCTCGAGGATGGCGCTTTTCCTCTGCTCGCCGGGATCGTCAAAACCGACGATCCCGAGGTCGGTTTTGGCGATGCGGACTTCGCCCTCCTCGTCGGAGCGATGCCGCGCAAACAAGGGATGGAAAGATCCGATCTGTTGAGCGCCAACGGTGCCATCTTCACGACCCAGGGGCGCGCTCTGGCTTCGTCGGCCAAATCCGAGGTGAGGGTTTTGGTTGTCGGCAACCCGGCCAACACCAACTGTCTTATCGCCCTCGCCAACGCAAGCCATGCCAACTCACGCCACTACACGGCGATGACCCGTCTCGATCACAATCGAGCGGTGAGCCAAGTGGCGCAACGACTTCGGCAGCCGGTGTCCGCAGTCAAAAAAATGACCATATGGGGTAACCACTCGACGACCCAGTATCCGGATCTATTTCATTGCCAAGTCGACGGTGACAGCGCCTACCTGGCTTTGGACGACCATCGCTGGGTTGAGGAGGAATTCATCCCGACGGTGGCCAAGCGCGGGGCGGCGATCATCGCGGCTCGCGGCGCCTCCTCGGCCGCTTCGGCGGCCAATGCCGCGATCGATCACATGCGGGACTGGATGCTGGGAACACCAGAAGATGACTGGGTGTCGATGGCGGTCACTTCCGACGGGTCCTATGGGGTGCCCGAAGGGCTCATCTCTTCGTTCCCGTGTCGATGCAACGAGGGTGAATGGGAGATCGTGCCGGGCCTTCCGATCGACGACTTTTCCCGCAGCCGAATCGACGCGTCGGTGGCCGAACTGGAAGAGGAGCGGCAAGCGGTGCGCGAGCTGGGTTTGATCGGCTAAATTACATTTCCGTAATTCCCGTTCCTATTGGAGGACAACGTGAACAAGACCGAACTGGTCGATGCCGTCGCTGAGGCGACGAGCTCGAGCAAGGCGGCCGCCGGCTCGTCGGTGGAAGCAGTGCTCGACAGCATCACCAAGTCGTTGCGCAATGGCGAGAAGGTAACCCTTCCCGGCTTTGGCACCTTCGAAGTCCGTCAGCGCGCCGCACGCACTGGCCGCAACCCCCAGACTGGCGCCACCATTCAGGTGCAGGCGTCGAAAGCACCCGCCTTCAAGGCAGGCGCAACCCTCAAGTCCGCCGTCAACAACCGATAACCCACGAACCCAGGGTTCGTAGGGACACTGTGTATCCCT
>JACCTH010000106.1 GCA_013812505.1 Acidimicrobiia bacterium
TGGCGCGGATCGAAAACTGGGGGCTCAGCGTGAAGCTGCACGACTTCGCCATCTCCGACCTGTTAGATGATCTCGAGCAAAGGTATCCAGGGGTGCGAGTCGACCGACATCTCCTCGACCAGGTGTCAATTCCAATCGAGGTACACACCGACCCGACGACACTCACCTATGTACTTACCTCATTGATCGACAACGCCCTCACTCATGGCGCCAACCAGGTGACCTTGCGAGCGAGGCCAGATCGACCGTTCGACCCGATTTGGGAAGTGGGCCAGACCCCGGCTCAGGCCGCATTCCTCCTGGTCGAGGACAACGGACCGGGCATCGATCCCGACTTCCTTCCCCACGCCTTCGAGAAGTTCGAGAAACACAGTCGCAGCTCAGGAACCGGACTCGGTCTCTTCATGGCACGGACGATGATCGAAGCCCTCGGCGGCTCCTTGGCCGTCGACACTTCTCAGCGCGGCACCACCATGGCTGTGGCCGTTCCCATTTCGATGTCGCGGATACCGGTTGGAGTCTCCAGGTGAAGCGCGGCTTTGTCGTGCTGGCAGCTTTGTGGGTGCTCGCCTGCTCGTCGCCGACCGTCGCCACCGGGCCAATCGCGATCGAATTGGACGACTTCTACATAGACCCGTCGGCTGAGCGAATTGGCTCGGGTGACGTTCAGTTCGAGGTCTCTAATGACGGTGAATTCCCCCACACGTTGGTGGTCGCCAGAAGCACGGGGGAAGTCGTCTACGCCTCCGACGTTGTGGACCCAGGCGCATCGATCGAGGTCGGTCTTGATCTCATCCCGGACACCTATCAGCTGACTTGTCGCATCGTGGTCCAACTCGAGGACGGAACGTTGGTCGACCACTACCAGAACGGAATGGGCGAGACGGTCGAAGTCGCCCCCTGACCATTCATTCGGGCTCGACGCCGATCTCGGTGGCTTTGATCGCGACCCAGACTTCTTTGCCTTCGGACAGGCTCAACTCGACAACCGCGCTTTCGGTGATTTCCACCGTGAGAGGGAGCGGGGGCCCCGTGCGTAATCGAACTCGCTCTCCGAGATGCTCGATGAGCTCAATCGTGGTGAGCCACGCATTGCGAGGGCTGCCTTCCGGCCGGTGTTGGTGAAGGGAGATCGCGCTCGGCCTGATCGTCACCAGCACATCGCCCTCAAAGTCATCGGCGATTTGCAATTGATGACCGTGGACGTCTACTGCTCGGTTGTGAGCCGAGGCGAGGAAAAGGTTTGACCCAGCCAGATCGGCGACATAGTGCGTACGGGGTCGCAGGCGGATGTCGTCGGCGGATCCGGCTTGGGTGATTGTTCCGTTTTCGATGACATGGATCTCGTCGGCCAGAAGGAAGGCTTCGGTTGGATCGTGGGTGATCAACAGGCGGGGCCCTGTGAATTGCTCCAAATGCTCGGCCAGCCCTCGCCGAAGCTGGACCCGGGTGCTCACGTCGAGGGCAGAGAGCGGCTCGTCCAGGAGCAGAAGATCGGGCTCGGTGACGAGGGCGCGAGCCAGAGCGACTCGCTGTGCCTGTCCACCCGAAAGTTGTCCGGGCTTTCGCCGCGCCAGGTCTAACAGGCCCATGCGCTCCAGCCACTCACCCGCTCGCGTCCGCGAGCTCTCCTTGCTCATTCCCCGACTCCTAAGCCCGAAGGCGACATTCTCTTCGACAGAGAGATGGGAGAACAAAAGGTAGTCCTGGAAGACAACGCCCACCCGTCGAGCCTCTGGGGGAACGAAGACTCCCGCGCCGGGATCGTCGAGAACCGCACCGACCAATTCGATCCTGCCCTGGTCGATCGCGAGCAGACCGGAGAGGACGTTCACGGCAGTTGTCTTGCCGGCGCCGTTGGGGCCAAGCAATGCCACGGTCCGGCCCGGGGGGATTGAAAGCTTGAGGTCGAGGCGGAATCCTTCCCGCCGGACCGAAAAGTCTGCGTTTAGACCTAAAAGCCCTTCCACCAGCGCTCCCGGAGAGCCACCAATACGGTGAGCGACACCGCCACCATCACCAAACTCAATGCAATCGCGGCGTCGCGGTCGCTCTCCAGCGCGACGAACACCGCGAGGGGCAAAGTCTGAGTCCGTCCTTGCAAGTTTCCAGCAAAGGTGATCGTGGCGCCGAACTCGCCGAGAGCGCGGGCCCAGGTCAGAACCAATCCCGCGACCAACGAAGGCCCGATCATCGGGAGCGTCACCCGCCGTAGCAACGTCCAGCGACTCGCCCCAAGGGTCGCGGCCGCGCCTTCATAGCGTTGGTCGAGATTGCGGAGGGCGCCCTCGACGGTGATGACCAGAAACGGAGCGGCGACGAATGTGTTGGCGAGAATGACTCCCCACACCGAGAACGGGAGCAGCAATCCGGTCGCCTCGTTGAGCGGCTGGCCGAAAAGTCCTCGCCGCCCGAAGGCAAACAACAGCGCCGCCCCTCCGACCACCGGTGGCAGGACGAGCGGCAAGGTCACCAGCCCGCGGGCAATAGTCCGCCCGGGGAAGTCAACGCGAGCCAGAAGCCAGGCGAGCGGCACTCCAATGATTGCGGCGATGGCAGTGGCCGCCAAAGACGTCAAGAGCGATAGGCCGAGCGCATCGGTGACAACATCGCCCGTGAGCAAGGAACCCAACTTCGCCCACGGGGTCCGGGCGAGTAGGCCTGCGAGCGGCAACGCAAACACGGCTAGCCCGGATATTCCGAGGATGATCAACAGGACAGGGGGGCCACCGGTTCCCCGCGCTGGTTTCAAGGCGATGAAAAACCGTAGCTGGCGAGAATCGATTGCCCTTCGTCCGAGAGGACAAATTCGACGAACGCGCCCGCGGCATCAGGGTTGGGAGCGTTGACCAGCGCGGCGATCGGATATTCGGCAACGACGTTGAACTCGCCGGGAATCTCTACCCCCTCGACGGCGCCGTCGGAAGAGAGCACGTCGGTCACGTAGGTGATTCCGGCGTCAAGCTCGCCCGCTTCGATCTTCGTCAGCAAGGCACGCACGTCTGGTTCGTTCGTGTCGATTGCTGGGGTGACACCGGCATTCTCCAGAGCCTGCCTTCCAAAGTCGCCGCACGGCACAGCCTCCGCGCAAAACCCGATCAGCAGCTCCTCATTCGCAAAATCCTCCAAGCCCACGATTCCGGCCGGATTTCCCACTGGGACCGCGATCTGAAGGAGGTTGGTCACGAATATCTCGCCGCCGTCGACTTCGCCTGCTTCGACTACCTGATCCATGTTTGAGGTGTTGGCCGACGCAAAGACGTCGACGGGTGCCCCTTCGATGATCTGCTCCCGAAGGGACGAGCTGCTCCCAAAGTTCATCACCACATCCACCTCAGGATTGGCGGCTTCAAAAGCAGTCTCGACATCGGCGAATGCGTCGGTGAGTGAGGATGCCGCCGAAACCAACAACTCGCCATTCACGCTTGGCGTACAGGCAGCCAGGGTTAGCGCGCACAGGGCGACAACGACCATCCGCGATGCAGCCATCAGTATCCTTAATAGTCACAATGAGACTACCGACCAACCTGAAGCGATGTTGTCGCTAACCGAGTATGCAGTCCTTGGATTGCTCGCCGAGAGGCCGCAGCACGGTTTTGCTATTTCTCGCGATCTTGCGACGACCGGCTCAATTGGGAAGATCCTCACCGTCCGCCGACCTTTGGTCTACAGGGCGCTCGATCGCCTCGCCGAGGAGGGACTAGCCGAGCCGAAGCACATCGAGCCAGGCGACGTTGGCCCGCAACGGTTGATCTATTGCGTTACCCCCAAGGGGAAGCGCCTTTTCCGACGTTGGCTGAACGAGCCGGTTGAACACATACGCGACATCAGGATCGGCTTCCAATTGAAGCTTGCCTTACTCGACCGGCTCGGTTTGTCCCCGCAGCCCGTGATTGCGGCGCAGAGAGCAGTCCTCGAATCGATTCTGGCCGGGTTGGGCGAGCCACCAGCCGGTTCGCTTGATCATCTCGAGCTATGGCGTCACTACAACGCCCGAGCGGCGGCTGCCTATCTCGAGCGCCTGCACGGGCTCTACAGCTAATCGTGCGTTTTCGCGACCAAATCGGCACCTCCTGGGGCCGATTTGGTGATAAAAACGCTGGGATCGGGGGCGCTACGAAACCCGAAAACGGACCCACAGCGCGGCGAGAATTGCCCCCACGGCGTTGGCGACGAGGTCCCAGCCGGTGTTCTCGAAGCCGCCGATGTTGGTGTCAGGGACGACCCGGGTGATGAGGAACTCAACCATCTCATTCAGCGCACCGAAACCGAGCCCGCCCATCAACGCGAGCGGCGCTCTGCGTCCCAGCGCGTCGGAGAAGGCGAGCCCCGCAAAGCCGAAGCCGATTGCATGGACTACGTGGTCGAATCGGACAAACCGCCCAACGTCTTTACCGGCTGACCGGTCCTGAGCGCGTGATGGTGGAGACCCAAATCGGAGCGAACTCCCCGGATCGCCAAACAAATCCCGCTCGCTCTCCGGCCCGACCAACCGCGCTTGCTCATGGTGGCTGCTACCCCCGAGCCAAAACGAGTCCGGGAGGCGGTCCAGACCGATCTCAATTTGCTTTTTTGATGATGGGGGGGGTGCATTGCTGATGGGGGCGATCGGTATCGCCAACGTGACGCTGGTATCGGTGATGGAGCGGACGGGAGAGATCGGTCTCCGTCGGGCCCTGGGCGCTTCTCGCCGCCACATAGCCAGTCAATTCCTGATCGAGTGGGATGATGGGATTGGTTGGGGGAATCCTGGGAGCGAGCCTCGGCCATCATCGTGGTGGCGGTTTCCGCCAATCAGATGTGGACCCCGGTGCTCGATCCCATGGCCCCGGTCGGGGCACCGCTGTTGGGTGCGCGCTAACGGGCCTGGTTTCGGGCGCCTACCCGGCGATGCGGGCCGCGAGGATGGAGCCGGTCGAAGCGCTCCGATCCAGCACCTAGCCGCACCGTTCGTCGTTGCCGGTAGCTGCTTTGTCGGTGACGACCGCCTCATTCTGTTGCAATGAACGATCAAAGACCAGTCGACGGTACGCAACGAATTTCGGCACAAGGAGAAGACCATCGACGACCAGGTTTGTCAGGTTCAGACCTAACGGTCCAAGAGGTCCGAACGTGGACTCCGATAACTGGACGATGCCTACGGTGAGCGCCCACGCGGCAAGGCTGACGATGTAGAAGGCACCGGTTTCGGTAGGCGTTCCTTTGTCTTGCAAGCGGAAGGTCCAGTGGCGGTTGAGCCAATAGTTCGCTGCGGTTGCAAGGGTCCATGCTCCAGTGACCGACCAGAACGAGGGCCATCCGATGCCGAACCGAAGAAGGTTGAGAACCGCAAAGTACAAGAGCGTACTGGCACCCCCGGACGCTCCGACCTTTAGGAACTGGATCACCGTTTCTCGAGTCAGAAACGACCGATATGACCTGATGAGACTCATTGGGTCAAGTGCCTACTCGAGCTCGAATCCTTGGTGATGGCTACCGTGGCGGCGGTCATCGCACCGATCGGCGAATTGTGCATGGGTCATCTGTTCGCGCGTTTCGGTAATCTCAAGCAGAGTCCGCCGGACATAGTCGAGCTTCTCCTGCCACGGCCGCCTCATGCCGGGAAGGTAAGCGAGGTCGGGAGCGTCGTGCCGGTCGATGATATCCGGGGGATGAATCAGGAACGACATCGGTATCTTCCACCGACTGGAGAGCCTGAGTCCGAGCCTCAAATAGGCGGATGCCAGACCGGGTGCTTTCTCGGTCAGCGCATGCAAATAGCTCATATGCATCGGTGTCCTCAGAACCGGCATGGTCGTGACCGGTATCTCGAGGAGTTCCCCCCCGTCCCAGGACCAACGAAACGGTGTCAGCGGTAAGAGCGCGTCAGCGGCTGGTCCAAATAGTTCAGGTGAACCAATTGACTCCCGAGTTGCGCGAGACATTGTCCGGCGGTGGTACCAGCGCAAGATGGGTCCGAGAGAGGTGGGGAGCAGTGAGGCGTCATAGGCGTATTTTTGGGCCGCAAGGACCTGATGGAGGGTCTCTCCCGATCCGAATGATGGGCAGCGAAACCCCACGGGCACGACACCGGTTGCCGTTGCAATCGCGTCGGCAGAACGAGCGATGTCGTTGGACATTTCGCTGGGAGACAAACGGGCGAGGTCGAAGCGGTGGTTCATGCTGTGGTTGGCGACCTCATGACCGCTCTCGAAGAACGCACAGACCGCCTCTCGACCCGCCCCGACTTCGGCATCTCGACCTACAGCAAATACTGTGACCCGAATCCCCAGATGGGCGAAGAATGGTACCAGACGATCAGTTGCAACGCTCAGAACGCTTGGAGTTGTCTGCCAGTTTTGCTCGCCATGGGTTCGGAGGTAGCACCAAGAATCGTCAAGATCGACGGACACCAGTGCTGAGTTGCCCCAATCCCCAGCGGTGTCGACGTCCTTAATCGCTAACACCGGCGACTCCCTCGGGGAGCTTGCTGGATTGGAGCAGACGGATGACCTCTCCAGCGAGCCGCGAACTGGAGTTCCACGAGGTGATGTTCGGATACACCTGCGTCGTTGTCGCCAGCAGCAGCCGCGAGTCACCGGACCTGATTTCCGGCTTCAACTGACTGTATCCGAGCGGATAGCTGGGTTCGACGAACGGTGCTCGGAAGACCCTGATCTCGACGATTTCCTCCCTGGTGAGGCCGAGATCTTTGTTCAAGGCGAGAAATTGCTCACACCAGCGCTTTGCGATCACCTCGTCTGATTCCTGGAACAATGCCGACGCGCGATCCGTGTACTTCATGACATAAACCAGGTGGCGATTCCCGTACTGAGACGGCTCCACCAGCGTCGACATTTCCACGACACCGTCGAAGTCGGTGCCGGAATTCAGCACCGGTGCCCAGTAATAGCCATCAAGGGGACGGGAAAGGAAGAACAAGACGTTAACGACTCCCTGATAAGGGAGATTGGGATCTCGAAAGGTCCCCCCTAGAGGAGAGTTGCTCGTTAGTTTCCGCAACAAGGGCAGGGGGACGGTTGAGATCACCCAATCACAATCGATCACTTCCCCATCGGCGAGCTCAACTTGCATCGACTGCGCCTGCTGTCGGATGGCAGTGACTTCAGCCTCGGTGCGGATGTCTCCTCCATTGCTGCGAATTGACCCTTCGATAGCATCGATCAGACCTTTGTGACCACAACGTAGGTATCCGCGGGTGGAGTTGTTGCGCTCCCTGCCGAGCCGCTGCCATAAATACAAGGCGGGTACCTCTTCGACCGGCCCAAACTTCGATCGAAACAGTGGTGCCCATACCTTGTTCCAGACCGATTGACCATAGAGGTGGGTGAGCCAGATCTCAGAATTGGTGTTGTCGAGATCCTTCCCTTTGCCCAGGCGACGGAGGAGAAGCGACGTAACACCGAATCGGACACGCTGCGGCAGGGTCAAAGGACGGAATCGGAGAAGATCGATGGCGGTATTAAATGGGTACTTGACGCCGCCGTCGATGAATCCCATTCGGGTCGGCTTCCAGTAGAGCTGATCGGTCAGGCCCACTTCATCAATCAGCCTTAGAAGGTGGTCGTCCGAAGGCATAATGCAGTGGTAGAACCGGTCGATCCACTTCCCGCCGCTCTCGAAGAACGTTCCCAAACCTCCGAGCTGATCGTTCGACTCCAACAGCGTGACGTCGCCCCCGGCATCGGCGAGCCAGTGGGCCGAAGCGAGGCCGGAAATGCCACCGCCAACCACTACAACTTTCATGGGAGGTTAGAGCTGCCGATACGGCGGTGGCGACAATCGATCGCGAAATGCAAGACGTATGTATTGCACAATGGTGCGCAGGATCTTCAGCTTGCTAGCACCTTGCTTACGGTCGTATCGCAAGGCCAGCGGCACCTCGGATATGGTCGGATTGCACCAGCGGAGTTTGAGCAGGAGCTCGACCATGCAAGCGAAGCCACGTTCCTCAATGATTCGTTCCCCCCAATGGCTAGTGGCGCGGCGGAGTAAGTCGGTGCGGTACGCCCGGTATCCGCTCGTGAAATCCCTGATCCCAGCCACCGGTAGCGCGGTCCTGAACAGCTTGGCGGCTCCGCGAGACAGAAAGCGCCGGAGTGGTGGAGCGGTGCTGTCGTCTCCTCCTTCGACAAAGCGGGATCCGACTACGAGATCCGCTCCTTGGTCGATCCTTTCGAGCATCAGCTTGATCAGATTGACGTCGTGGGTGTCGTCTGCATCCATGACGATTGCTACGTCGTCGGTGGCTGCCACCCGCAACATCTCGCGCAAGCCGCTGTGGAGTGCCTGACCGAGGCCAAGATTTCGGGGATGCGTCACCAACTTGACACTTAGACCCTCGGATCCCCGAGCTGCGACGTCGCCTGTCCCGTCGGTCGAGCCGTCATCGACGATCCAGACGATCATCTGCAGACGGTTGGATTCGCTGAAAGATGACAACCGAGAAAGAAGGGGTGGAAGCGACTGCTCTTCGTTATAAGCCGGCAGGATCACATGAGTCGTGCGCAGGGCTGATGACAACCTTGAGTCGAGTTTCTCCGCATCTTGGTCGAACGACTCACCATGCAGCCCGTGCCGAGGCCCACTGCCCGTTTCCACTTACCCTGCTCCCTGTGCCCTGTGGAAAAGACGCTACTTGAATTCAACATAGGGGCAAGGGGGCGCTAGTCCCTTTCGGGGGCTCGGATATCTAGTGTTTAGCTCACCGTCTCGGCCGAGAGGCTGAAGCGTCAGGCCCGTCTCCGCCACGCTGGGGTGTAGGTACAGGCTCGATGAGCGGCCACGGCCATCCACGGCCTGAGTCCGGAGGCGACCTTCCAGAGGTGGCCGTCGGGGTCGCTGAAGTAGCCGAAGTAGCTGCCCCACTCGGAGCCGGCCGACTCCTTGACGACGCCGCCACCGGAAGCCACGGCGTTGCCCATCACCTCGTCCACAGCCTTGCTCGACGAGACGATGGAATGGAACGACACTCCCCGGAAACCGGAACCCTCAGAGGAGACACCAGCGTCTTGGCCGCCGCTTCCCACTCGTATCCGAGCTCTCCATCGACTCGGCAGGCGCGACGCAGGCCTCCGAAGTTTCCATCGCAGCCGTCACCGCCACGTCGACTCGGTCGATCGCTCACGCATCTCTTCATCTCCTACCAATCCGGCCGAGAGGGTTGTCAGCGCAACCAGCTGCGCGGTATAGGACTTTGTGGCGGCCACCGAGAGCTCTGGACCAGCTCCCCGATCGACGTGGCAATCAGCCAGCTCCGCCATCGGTGAACCGGGCGGGGTTGGTGATGCTCAGGGTCGGACGGCCCTGCTTCCTAGCTTCGCTGAGCGCCGCCAGCAGGTCGGGTGATTCTCCCGACTGTGAGATCCCCATGACCAGCGCGCCGTCGAGACGGGGAGGGCTCTGATACAGGCCGTAGAGGGAGGGGGCCGCGAGCGAAACGAGCAAACGGTTGCGGGCCCCCCACAAGTATTGGGGGTAGCGGGCGGCGTTGTCTGAAGTCCCGCGGGCCGCGATCAAAACGTGATCGAAGTCCTGTGCCTTAAGGCACCCAACGTTTTGGTCGACACGCGGGACGCGGGTCGCGGCTATCTAGGCGAGAACCCGGGGTTGTGAGACGATCTTCCCCCATAGGCTCATCGTTCCCAGACCACTCGATCAGCGACGATCGTGGCTAGTGGCCTGAGGTCCTCGTCGAACCGAACCCAATCTGACCGACTCCCGAGCCTCATTAGAGAGGCCGGGACCGACGACGCCGCCGCGACCGCTTCGGCGGGCGTGCATCCGGTGAAGGCCAGCAGGTTGCGAGTGGCCTGATCAAGCGTGAGAGTGCTGCCGGCCAAATGCCCGACGGAGTCGGTTGCTTCACCGTTTTGGACCTGGACTTCTCGGTCTCCGAGTCGATAGGCGCCATCACTGAGCCCAGTGGCCGCGATCGCGTCGGTGACCAGCGCCAAACGACTTGGACCTAATAAACGCCATGCTGCTCGAACGGTCGCCGGATGCACGTGGACTCCATCACAGATGATCCCTGCGACGGCCTTGGAATCAAAAGCCGCTCCCACGAGGCCGGGCTCACGATGCGAGAACGGCTCCATTGCGTTGAACAGGTGAGTGATCGCTCCGATTCCCCAGGCGAATCCGGCCAACGCCTCCTCATAGCTGGCGGCACTATGACCAGCGGACACGACAACTCCCGCTTGCAAGAGTGTCTTGACCGTCGCTTCCGCTCCCGGAAGCTCGGGTGCCAAAGTCATCATCGCCACTCCCGGCATCCAGTCTTTGATCAGTTCCAACGAGGGAGATCTCATCAATGCCGGGTCATGAACTCCTGGCCGGCGGGGCGAAAGAAAGGGACCTTCGAGATGCAGACCGAGCGGCTCGGCTCCGACATATCCGGGCGGCCGGTCGTGCAGCGCCTCCAGCGCCTGCGTGATCATCTCCGGGCGCGAAGTGATGATCGTCGGCAAGAAGGCGGTAACTCCCTGCTCGGGCAATCGGGCTCCCACCCGCCACATCGAACGCGGATCAGAGGAAAAGTCGTGCCCATAAGCGCCGTTGATCTGGAGATCAACCAAGCCAGGGACGAGAATGTCGCCGCTTCCAACGCTCATCAAACTGCCTCGAGCTCGAGCCCGTGTCCGAGCGAACAGAGACCAGGGATCGAAACTGGCAGTTTTCCCCCGATCGGAGCAAATCCGAACAGAGCCGAGGCGAGTGCATCCAGTGACGGCGGATGAATCCCATAGGTACAAAGGTGGGTCGTCGCCGCGGGGTATTGAGAGAGGTCATAGGGAGGCCGCAACGCGACGGTGACTACCGGCTTTTGAGTACCAAGCAGGGCGGAGACAAGATTCCCTTGAGTCCGCTCCGCTTCGATCGTCCCCACGATGATCACATCGTGGGGACGATGGCCGCAACCACGTCCGCGATGAAGGTGGAACTCGGACGCTGGTCGATGACGATTTCGTCGGTGTTCGAATGATGAGCGCGCAACGCCGCCGCGAGACCGGGAACCACGACCGAAGAGGTATCGGCCGGCGTGAGGTCGATCGGCCGGGGCATGACCACCCTAGACCGGTCGGCGCCGTTTCGAGGAAATGACGCCCGTATCAAAGCCGCCGAGGTGAAGGCCACCGGCGAAGCGGGCGTGCTCGATTTTCAGACAGCGATCTTGGACGACCTGCAGACCCGCTTCTCGGGCCATCGCGGCCGCCTCGTCGTTGCGCAAGCCGAGTTGGAACCAGACCACTTTGGCCCCCACGGCGATTGCTTCCTTCACTACCTGGGGAAGCTCGGATTCCTTGCGGAAGACGTCGACGATGTCGGGCACCCCGGGAAGGTCGGCCAGCGATGGATAGCTTTTCAGCCCGAGAATCTCGTCGGCGTGAGGATTAACCGGCCAAACGGTGAAGGGGGTGCGGGCAAGGTAGGTGGCAACAAAATTCGACGATCGCAACGGATTCGGCGAGACGCCAACCAAGGCCACTGTCTTTGCTTCCCGCAGAATCGCGAGCCTCTCCCCCGGACTGGCCTCGGTGGCCGCGGTCATCGTGACAGGCCCTGATCGAGGTCGGCGATGATGTCCTCGACATCCTCGATCCCCACCGAGATCCTGATCATGTCATCGCCGACTCCGGCCGCGGCTCGTTCTTCGACGGGGATCTGCTGGTGGGTTGTCGAAGCGGGGTGGATGATGAGAGTTTTGGCGTCCCCGACATTGGCGAGATGCGAGGCCAGCTCGACCTTCTCGATCAGCTGCTTGCCCGCCTCGAATCCACCCTTGACTCCGAACGTGAAGACCGCCCCCGGCCCAGTGGGAACGTACTTCTGGACCAGTTCGTCATCGGCTGCCGGGTAGCTGACCCATCCGATGGCTGGATGCGCGGAAAGAAAGTCGGCCACCTCGCGAGCGTTCTCGACATGACGCTGCATGCGCAGTGGCAGCGTCTCCAGGCCCAGCAGCAACAGAAATGCATTGAAAGGAGAGAGGGCCGCTCCGACGTCGCGGAGCAGCTCGGTGCGCGCCTTCATCAAGAAGGCGTACTCCCGGAAGTTCTCCCAAAACTTCAAGCCGTGGTAGGCAGGCGACGGTTCGGTGATCAGCGGAAAGTGGCCGTTGTCCCAGGGAAAGCGACCCGACTCGACGATCACCCCGGCGATCACGGCTCCGTGGCCGCCGATGAATTTTGTCGCCGAATGGACGACGATGTCCGCTCCCCACTCGATGGGGCGGCACAGGTAAGGCGTGGCGAAGGTGTTGTCGACCACGAAGGGGAGGTCGTGGCCGTGGGCAACTGCAGCCACGGCTTCGAGGTCGAAGATCTCAGCCCGAGGATTTCCGATGGTCTCTCCGTACAACAGCTTCGTTCGCGGAGTGATCGCCGCCGCCATCGATTTCGGATCAGGATCGACGAAGACGACATCGATCCCCATCCGGCGCAGCGTCACGTCGAACTGGGTGAAAGTGCCGCCATACAGGTTGCGAGCCGCGACGATCTCATCGCCTTTCTGGCAGATCGTCAAGACGGAGATGAGTTGGGCGGCCTGCCCGGAAGCCGTGGCCAGGGCCCCCAGGCCACCTTCGAGCGACGCCATCCGTTCCTCGAAAGCAGCGTTGGTCGGGTTGCCGATCCGGGTATAGATGTTGCCGAAGTTCTGGAGGGCGAAGAGATCCGCGGCGGCTTGAGCGTCCTCGAAGACGAAGGAGGTGGTGGCGTAGATCGGCATCGCCCTGGCGCCGGTCTCTGGATCGGGACGTTGGCCGGCATGAATTGCGCGGGTTGCAAAGCCGTAGCTCATCGGCCAATTGTATGGTGCAGGTTCAGACGTTCCGCTAGCGACAAGGAGCACGGAATGGCATCTCGCCTCAATCCGTACCTCAGTTTCTCGAACAACGCCCGCGAGGCGATGGAGTTCTATAAGGACGTCTTCGGAGGGCAGTTGACTCTGAATACCTTCGGCGAATACGGCGACAAAGAGGCGCCTGAAGCCAACAACATCATGCACGCTCAGCTCGAGACCGATCGGGGTTACACGCTGATGGGCGCCGACACGGTGCCGGGAATGGAATACTCGCCTGGGTCAAACTTCGCCGTGAGCCTTAGCGGCGATGACGCCGACGAGCTGCGCGGCTACTGGAAGAAGCTTTCCGACGGGGGCAACGTCGGGGTCCCGCTCGAGAAGCAGATGTGGGGTGACGAGTTCGGCCAGCTCGTCGATCGGTACGGCGTCGGCTGGATGGTGAACATCGGCCAACCGCAGGCCTAGCCGGTCTCGCGACGGACGGCTTAACGATTCTTTAGGCGATTTTGGTGGCTATGCCACCACCGGAACCTAAGGTTCGCGTAGTCGGTAGCCGAG
>JACCTH010000003.1 GCA_013812505.1 Acidimicrobiia bacterium
GTCAAACCCAACGCCGGGGCCGGCTCGACTCAACGCAAGGTGATCCAGGACCTGCCCAAGACTTTCCTGGCCGAGACCAGGGCGGCGATGGACAAGGTCTTGGAGTCGGCCGACGAGATCGAGGACCTCGTCGCCGGCAACGAGATTATCCTCGCCCGGACCAAAGGCATCGGCGTGATTCCCGCCGACGTCGCTGCCTCGTACGGATTGTCCGGTCCCAATCTGCGGGCCTCTGGAGTCGGCTTCGACCTTCGCAAGGTCTCTGAGTATCTGCCCTACTCGAAGTTCAAGTTCAACGTTCCCGTCGGTGAGAACGGCGACTGCTGGGACCGTTGGTACATGCGTTTGCTCGAAATCAGGGAGTCGGCGCGAATCATCCAGCAGGCGGTCGACGGCATCCCTTCGGGGCCGCTTCAGGCCAAGGTCCCAAAGATCATCAAGGTGCCCAAGGGTGAGGTCTACGTGCGGGCGGAAAACCCGAAAGGGGAGATGGGCTACTACATCGTCTCCGACGGCGGGTTGGGTCCTTACCGGGTCAAGATTCGCTCCGCCTCATTCTCGAACATCTCGATCCTTCCCTGGCTGCTCGAGGGGGCGATCATCCCCGACATCATCGCCGTGATGGGGTCACTCGATTTCGTTCTCGGAGACGTCGACCGATGATGGAGTTTCTCTCCAACTTCTGGGTGCAACTGGTCATAAAACTTCTGGTGGCCGCGCTGCTCGTGCCACTGGTTGGGATGGTGATCGGGTTCGCCGAGATGAAGCTCTCGGCCAAGATGCAATCCCGGGTCGGGCCGTACTTTGCCGGCGGCCGGTGGGGTTGGGCGCAGCTCATCGCCGATGGGGTCAAGTTCTTCCAGAAAGAGGACCTGGTCCCGGCCGAGGCCGACCGGCCGGTGTACAAGTTCGCGCCAGTCCTCGTTTTGGTTTCAGCGGTGGCAATCCTGGTGCCAATTCCTCTCGGCCCCTCGGTAGTCGGGCGGGACCTCGATTTGGGGGTCTTTTACGTGCTCGCCGTCTCCTCGCTGTCTACCATCGGAGTCTTGATGGCGGGTTGGTCTTCCGCCAACAAGTACTCCTTGATGGGGGGCTTGCGAGCTGCGGGCCAGCTCATCGCCTACGAGCTGCCGTTGATCCTTGCCGTTGTCGGCGCCGTGATCATGGCCGGAACGATGTCGCTCAGCGGCATCGTCAATGCCCAGGCGACCTGGTTCTCCGAGCACGGCTGGGGTCTGGGGATGCCCTTCGTCCTCGTCCAGTTCGTCGGCTTCGCGGTGTTCATGATCGCTTCGCTGGCCGAGCTAGCGCGAATCCCCTTCGACATGCCGATTGCTGAGTCCGAGTTGGTGATGGGTTACATCACCGAATACAGCGGCTTCCGCTTCCTTTTCTTCTTCCTCGCCGAGTTCGCCAACATGTTCTCCCTCTCTGCCATCGCCGCCACTCTCTTCCTCGGCGGCTACTGGGCGCCGGGACTGAGCGAGCGGATGCTGAACATCCTCGGGCCCGGCATCCTCTTCGCCAAAATCGGCATACTCGTCTTCCTGATGATCTGGTTCCGTTGGACCTTCCCGCGCTTCCGGGAGGATCAGCTCCAGACCATCGCCTGGAAGTGGTTGGTCCCGATCTCCCTTGCCAACATCCTCGCCACCGGCGTCATCAAGGTGATCGTCTAATGGCCACACTCTCAGGCCGACTCGCTCAAATTCCCGGGATGGGGATGGCCAAAGGCTTGGCCGTCACCATGAAAACGATGCTGCGGACGATCTTCCTGCCCGGGAAGTACCTAAACACGGTTAACTACCCCGTCGTCAAGGAGACTCCGGTGGCGCGAGCGCGCGGAGTGATCGCGCTCGACCAGGAAGCCTGCACGGTCTGCATGCTCTGTGCCCGCAACTGCCCCGACTGGTGCATCTACATCGAAGGACACAAGGAAGAGAAGCAGCCCGACAAGCCGGGAGGCCGGGTCAAGGTCCGCGCCACCCTCGATCGTTTCGACATCGACTACGCCCTCTGCATGTACTGCGGGATCTGTGTCGAGGTCTGCCCCTTCGACGCCCTTTTCTGGTCGCCCGACTACGAGTACTCAGAGCACGCGATGGGCAACATGATGCACGACATGGACAAGCTGCAGGATTGGATGGCCACCGTCCCGCCCCCACCGGAGATCTGATGCAAATCGGTGACTGGATCAGCCAACCTGTGAACTGGGTCTACCTGCCGCTCGCGTTGGTCTTGGTCTACTCGGGGATAAGGGTGGTCACGTCCCAGAACGTAATTCGGGCAGCGCTATTTTTGGTCGGCGCCCTGGCCTCGACCGCCGGCCTCTTCCTTCTGTTGTCGGCCGAGTTCGTCGCCCTTACCCTGGTATTGGTCTACATCGGAGCGGTGATCGTGTTGTTCCTGTTTGGGATCATGATCACCCGTGCCCCGCTGGGACGCGACGTCGCCCTCGATCACCCCAGCCGCACAGTCGGAGCCGGTGTGGCTGTTGCCTTGTTCGGGTTTCTCGCCTTTGGTTCGATCCAGGCGTTTGGCAGCGCAGAGGTTCAGGGAATCGGCGAGCCGACTTCCACCGAAGTGCTCGGCGAAGCGCTCCTGGGTCGATTCGTGGTCCCTTTCGAGGTGGTTTCGTTTCTTCTGCTCGCGGCTTTGATCGGCGGGATCACCCTGGCCCGCAAGGACCTGTCACCGGCTGAAGAAGAAGCGGCGGGTGCGGTCTGATGCTCGTCAACCAGTTCCTATTGATTGCGGCTTTCCTTTTCTCTCTGGGCGTGTACGGGTTGATCGTCCGACGCAATGCGGTGATGGTCCTGCTGGCGGTTGAGCTGATGCTCAACGCGGTGAACATCAACTTGATTGCCTTCGAGGCCTACTTGCGCTCCGCCCAGGCCGTTGGGCAGGTGTTCTCGATCTTCGTGATCACCGTCGCCGCCGCCGAGGTGGGGATCGGCCTCGCCATCGTGTTGATGATCTTCCGCAACCGGGCCTCAGCCAACGTGGACGACTTCAACCTGATGCGCTACTAAGACCAAACCTAAGGTTCGCGTGGTGGCATAGCCACCAAAATCGCCTTATGAATGAGTTTGCTTAGTTGAACGTGGCCGTAACCGACTTAGCGGCGTTCATGGTCACGGCGCAGGAGCCGGTGCCGGTGCAGGCGCCCGACCATCCGACGAAAGTCGAACCTCTCGCGGCTCGGGCG
>JACCTH010000009.1 GCA_013812505.1 Acidimicrobiia bacterium
TCTGCCACTTTGAAATCTGTGGCGCTCAACGTCCTCCCGGCTTCGATCGCGCTGGCAGCGACGACCACCGGTCTCGTCTCCTCCTGGCTGCGGAGCACCATGACGTTGGTCACAAACGCAAGGACCGCGGCGAGGACCATTAGAAGGTGCGAAGCGGTAATTCGGGTGAGAGGGTTCCTTTTTGGGCGCGGCAACGGTTGGAAGCCACGGTCAGCCAAATGTGGCGCTGTCATTCAGGTCTACCCCTACCTACGCCCCGACACTCCTCAACAGGTGGCAACCTATCCACAAGGCTGTGGAGAACCGAAGGGAGCGCGAAAAAATGGCCTGGCGCCCAGAGGACTTCGACGATTTGGCAAGCCACCTGCGGCGCCAGATCGGTGGCGAGCTCCGAGACGAGGCCGAGGAGGTCGAAAGGCTCACCGAACTCGGGCGAGCTCGCAAACGGACCCTGGCGGATGTCGCGCAAATCGCCATGCACGCCGGTTACCAAGCCACTGTTGGGATTGGCGAATGGCACTGGGATGGTTCGATCACTGGTGTCGGCGTCGACTATTTGCTGCTCGCCACGGACACCGTGGTGGTGGAAGCACCGTTCACTGCGCTCACCCTCACCCTGCTTCGGACGAGGTCGGGTGGAAGCAGCACCGTGCTCGATTCGCGTACCTGGTCCGCTCGCTTGGCCGAGATGGCGATGGCGGAACTGTCGGTAACGCTCCTCACCGATCGCGATCGGTTCGAGGGACAGATCCAGTTGGTCGCGACCGACCACCTCGAATTCGAAGGTGGGGTCTACGTCTTGCTTGAGAACGTGAAAGCGGTGGTTAGGGCGTTGGTTTGAGCGGAGCGCGTTCGGCCTCGGTTTCTGGAATCACCGGGTGAGCGCGCAGAAAGTCCATGATCTCCTGGGTGTAGAAACGAAACGTTCTTCCCCCGGGAAGCCTGTAGGCAGGTATGCGACCCTCGCGGGCGTATCGCCTGACCATCTGCACATTCATTCCCAGCAACTCGGCTACTTGGGCCGCATCGAGGATCGGTGGGTATGAACCCACATCCACCAACCTGTCCTCCTATGTCAAACACCTCGATCTTATGGGTTGGCGAGCACGCGTGGAAGGGGGTTGATTCGGGTTCATTCGTTCCGAAACCGATATGGGTGAACCGGTAGTGTCTTAGCAATGACGTCACCTGAACCGATCACGCCCGATGCCGTCGAGCCGGCTCCCGAGAACACCGATGGGCCGCCTCCAGCCGTAGGGCTACCAACCAAGCTGATCCGTATTGCCTCGATGACGCGAGCCATGCTCGACGAGGTCCGACAGGCTCCGCTCGATGAACGGGGCCGGGCGCGCTTGGCCGCGGTCCACTCAGCGACCCTGCGCGAGCTGCGGGAGATGCTCAGTCCCGACCTGCTCGACGAGTTCGACGACATCATGATCCCGATCAATCAGGCGGCACCCTCCGAGGCGGAGCTGCGGATCGCCCAAGCGCAATTGATTGGCTGGCTCGAAGGATTGTTCCATGGCATCCAGGCGTCACTCTGGAGCCAGCAGATGGCGGCCCAACAACAGCTCCAGGAGATGCAGAAACGAGCGGGCCTCCCGCGGGGACAAGGCGAGCAGGGCTCGGGCCTCTACCTCTAACCAAACCTAAGGCGATTGTGGTGGTATAGCCACCACGCAAACCTTAGGTTTGGCTCGTGGTGGCTAGCTGGCGCGGCGGGCGACCGTACGCGCCCGGCGGACGCGACGCCGTTCGCGTTCTGACATCCCGCCCCAGATCCCGAACTTCTCGCCGTGCTGGATCGCGAAGTTGAGACATTCGTCTTTCACCTCGCACTCAGCACAGATCGCCTTGGCCTTGCGAGTAGATGCTCCCCGCTCTGGGAAGAAGAGGTCGGCATCTGCACCCCGACAATTCGCGTAGTCCTGCCAAGAAAGCTGTCCGATGGCGAGAGCCTCCACCAAGGTCGAGTTCATCGCTCGCCTCCCTCAGAGCCGCATGCCTTAGCTGCTTCCGTCGATTCTCCCCTCATACCTGCGCTCCTCACACGCTTGTAATTACACGAGTGTAATCATGCCAAGTCGAGCGGGCGCCGTCAAGGGGAGCGCCATGAGATCCGCTTTAATGAGGACTCGTGACAACAGCCACGAGGACCAAGACGCCGTTCCTGGTGGAGCTATATCGGTCGGCGGTTGGCAAGAAATGGGTAATGGCCGTTACCGGCATCGTCTTGCTCGGCTTCGTGATTGCCCACACGATCGGAAACCTCAAGATTTACCTGGAGGTTGAAGCCAGCGGGCTGTACGAGATCGACGAGTACGGCCACCGCCTGCGAGATCTCCTTTACCCCATCCTCCCCCGAAATGTCTTCCTCTGGATCCTGCGGGTGACGCTCATCATCGCCACGATTTTTCATGTCCATGCGGCGGTTGTCCTTACCCAGATGAACCACCGAGCTCGAACAACCTCCTATCGGGGACCCCGGGAATACCTGGTGGCCAACTACGCCAGCCGGACGATGCGCTGGTCGGGGTTCATCGTCCTGGCGTTCGTGGCTTTTCACTTGGCCGATTTCACCTGGGGCATCCAACCTTTCGCTCCCGACGGCTGGGAAGCAGGCGCGGTTCATGCCAACTTTCTCTTGACCTTCTCACGGCTGGGGGTCGTCGCCCTCTATGTCGTGGCCAACCTCGCTCTCGGCCTCCATCTCTACCACGGGGTGTGGTCGATGTTCCAGAGCCTGGGGGCTAACAGCCCGCGCTTCAATGCCTGGCGGCGTTATCTGGCGATGGGAGCCGCTTATGGGATAACTCTCGCCAACATTTCGATGCCGATCGCGATCTACGTCGGGTTGATCACGTGACGCTCGACAGCAAGGTGCCCGACGGCCCCATCGCCGACAAGTGGGACAAGCACCGCTTCTCGATCAAGCTCGTCAACCCGGCCAACAAGCGCAAATTCAAGATCATCGTGGTCGGCACCGGCCTCGCCGGGGCGTCGGCGGCGGCGAGCCTGGCCGAGCTGGGATACGAAGTGGAGGTGTTCACCTACCACGACTCGCCCCGCCGGGCGCACTCGATCGCCGCCCAAGGGGGGATCAACGCCGCCAAGAACTATCGCAATGACGGCGACTCGATTTACCGGCTCTTCTACGACACCGTCAAAGGTGGCGACTATCGAGCCCGCGAGGCGAATGTCTATCGCCTCGCGCAGTTGTCGGTGAACATCATCGATCAGGCGGTGGCCCAAGGCGTGCCCTTCGCCCGCGAGTACGGGGGTTTGCTCGACAACCGCTCCTTCGGCGGTGCCCAAGTCTCGCGCACGTTCTATGCCGCGGGCCAGACCGGACAGCAGCTCCTGCTCGGGGCCTATCAGGCCATGATGCGCCAGGTGGGCCTCGGGGCGGTGAAGCTCGACGTCAGAAGCGAGATGCTCGACCTCGTGGTGAAAGACGGTCGCGCGGCGGGCATCATCACTCGTGACCTGGTCTCCGGCGAGGTGGGCAGGCACACGGCCCACGCCGTGGTGCTAGCCACCGGCGGCTATTCCAACGTTTTCTTCCTCTCCACGAACGCCAAGGCCTGCAACACGTCGGCAATCTGGCGGGCACATCGTCGGGGCGCGCTCTTTGCCAACCCCTGCTACACCCAGATCCACCCCACTTGCATTCCGCAGAATGATGAGTTCCAATCGAAGCTCACGTTGATGTCGGAGTCGCTCCGCAACGACGGCCGCATCTGGGTGCCAAAGGATCCGGCCGAGAGTCGGTCGGATGCGGAGATCCCAGCGGGCGAGCGCGACTACTTTCTCGAGCGTCAATATCCCGCCTTCGGCAACCTCGTCCCCCGCGATGTCGCCAGCCGGGCGGTGAAGCGCGTGGTCGACCAAGGCAAAGGTGTCGGCGCCCGCAAGAACGGCGTCTACCTCGACTTCTCCACCGCCATCGAACGGCTCGGCCAGGACAAAATCGAAGAGCGCTACAGCAATCTCTTCGAGATGTACGACCGGATCACGGACGAGAATCCCTACAAGTCGCCGATGCGGATCTATCCCGCGCCCCACTACACGATGGG
>JACCTH010000015.1 GCA_013812505.1 Acidimicrobiia bacterium
TGGGACGAGTTCCACAGCTTCCACGGGCACGAGAGCACTGACAACCTGTACACCAACTACCCGTGGATCGACTGGACGGAAGGAGATACGGCGCCGGCGATAACCCGCTTGAACACGGTCGACTCGACATCGGAAGCACCTTGCGCCGCAGGTAACAATTACTCGACCGACCGCATTTGTTGGCTCGGTCTCGAGTTCTTGCGGGCCGACCAAACAACCCCGTTTCTGCTGTACCTGGCCCCAGTCTCGCCGCACAGCCCAACAATTCCCCCGAGCCGCTACGACAATATCTACGAGAGCTTGTCGCTACCGATCTACCCGAGCCACAACGTTGTTCCTACCCCGAATACGCCCGCCTACCTGCCGACCACACCGTTTTCCGCGGGAACATTGCAGCGATCGGTCGAGAACATCGATACGGCGTTGGAGGCGACCCGGGCGGTGGACGACCTCGTTGGCGTTCTTTACGACGAGCTTGCGATCGATGGGCGATTGGCCAACACGGTGTGGGTCTTCGTTTCCGACAACGGATTCGCCACTCTTGAGCACCGCCTCTCGAGCAAACAATGCCCCTACATGGAGTGCCACCGAGTGCCGTATGTGGTGGTGTGCCCTCCGGCGGTCTGCGCGAGCGCCGGCGCGGGGGTTAGGGATGCGTCGAACTATGCCCTCAATATCGACATCGCTCCGACGATCGCCGACCTGGCGGGGATCTCACCAACGCTGCGGGTCGACGGGCGCAGCTTGGTGCCGATTCTCCAGGACCCGTCAGCTCCGTGGCGAACCGAGTGGGGTCTGTACGAAAACAAATACCCTTTGAACAGGAACGCTTTGGACGGGATCGTTGCCAAGGGTTCGGATGGCTCTTGGTACAAGTACATCGTGATACAGGGAACAGGTGAAGTCCAGCTATTCAACCTGGACATCGACCCGTGGGAGATCACGAACCTCTGGAACAACGGGAACTACGCCGTGATCCAGAACGAGATGGCAACGAGGCTCAACGACTTCGTAACCAACCCGACCCTGACCATCACCTCCACGCCTCCCTCTTCTACAGTCGAAACCTCGGCGACCATCAGTTATACGTCGTCGGAAGCCGTCACGTTCGAATGCGGCCTCGACGGCGCCCCGGTCGCAACCTGCGGCGCCGGCACCAACGGATCAGTCACTTACACCAATCTGGCATTGGGTACCCACACAGTGACTGTGCAGGCGGTCGATGCCTTCAACAATGTCTCAGCAATTTCCACTGTCACATTCACGATCACCGATGGCGGCGGGGGCAGCGGACCCTTCCAGCTAACGGTGACCAAGGCCGGAACCGGCACTGGCACAGTGCGCAGCACGCCGGCCGGGATCAAGTGCGGTGGCGACTGCACGGAGACATACGTGTCAGGAACCTCTGTGGTCCTGACCGCTAAAGCGACGACCGGGTCAATCTTCACAGGCTGGTCGGGTGCCTGCACCGGCACTGGCGCCTGCCAGGTGTCGATCACGGCGGAAGCAACGGTCACAGCCACCTTCACCCGGCCCTGAGACTCAGTGAGAGCCGATTTCGAAAAGGGCGGCGGGAAGCTGAACGCTCACTTGACCATCCTTTGCCGCCGGAGGAACTCGACCAGGCCGCGTAGCCAGTCGCCGGCGGTTGAAAGTCGAAGGTGACCGACGCCGGCCGCGGCTAGGGCTCGCTCCACCTGCGCCCGTTCGGCTCCCGCCGCGTCCGCGAAAGCTTCCCGCAGTCGTGGAGAAGTCGTGTCGACTCGGAGCTGGCGACCGGTTTCCGGATCCATCAGGACCACCTCGCCCACGTCGGGAATCTCGCACTCGCGAGGATCGACGATCTCGACTGCAATCACCTGATGGCGGTAGCCGAGCTCGGTGAGCGGTTTCTGCCAATCGTGCGGCCCGCGGAAGTCGCCGACCACCACCACTAGTCCTCGTTGTCGCGACATCGCTTGCAGCCTCGTCAGTGCCGAGCCGAGCGAGGTCGGTCCCGTTGGGTTTTCGGCAATCTCGGTCTGGGTTGTCACCAGCACGCCGCGGAGACCAGCTCGCCCTGGTCGAGGGAGATGGGTGATTGGGTCTGGGCCGCCATAGGTGAGGACGCCAAGCCGTCCCCCCCGGCGAGAAGCGAGATGGCCAATCGCCATTGCCACTCCTTCGGCGACGTCCCATTTGCGCCGGTCGGCGGTGCCAAAGCCCATCGAAGGCGACGAGTCGAGCAAGAGCCACGCGGTGAGGGTGCGTTCGGCGATATCGACACGCACGTGGGCTTGGTTGGTCCGGGCCGTCACGTTCCAATCGATACGACGGACGTCGTCGCCGGGTTGGTAGGGACGAATTGTCGTGAGCTCGGTGCCGATACCTTGGGAGGCGGACCGGTGCTCACCCGGCAGTAGCCCCTCGATTTTGCGCGCCACCGTGAACTCGAGCGCTCGCAAAACGGCCTCGGGAACCGGCCCGGGACCCGGCCGAGCCGGGGAACGCCCGCGCCGAAAAGCGAGGATCGTCACGCGCTCTCTCGGGCAAGCTCGATCTTGGGCGCTGGCACCTTGTCGAGCACTGCCGCGACGATCCCGTCGGGGGTGATGTTTTCCGCCAACGCTTGATAGGTGAGGACCAGGCGGTGGCGAAGGACGTCTTGGGCGAGATCCCTGACGTCCTGGGGGAGGGCGTAGGTGCGCCCGCGGAGGAGGGCCAAGGCGCGGGCGCCGTAGACGAGGTTGATCGGTCCGCGGGGGCTGGCGCCATATGCGACGTAGGGGGCTACGTCGGCGAGGCCGGCGGCAGCAAGGTCGCGGGTGGCGGTGGCCAGTTCGACTGTGTAACGCGCCAGGGCCGGATCGACATAGACCTCGGTTGTCATCTGTTGCAGACCCAAAAGCTCGTCCGGGCTCAGGATCTGGCGAACCGCCGTCGCCTCAGCAAGAGCTCTTTGCACGACCGTCACTTCGTCGCCGATCTCGGGATACCCAACGACGACCTTGAGCATGAAGCGGTCGATCTGCGCCTCCGGCAGGGGATAGGTGCCGTCCGACTCGATCGGGTTTTGGGTCGCCATCACGAGGAACGGAGCCGGGACTGAGTGGGTCTCCTCGCCGATCGTTACCTGTCGCTCCTGCATCACCTCGAGCAACGCCGACTGGACCTTGGCCGGGGCGCGGTTGATCTCATCCGCCAAAAGGAAGTTGCAGAAGACCGGGCCGAGCTCGGTGTCGAACCGCTCCGCGCCCGGTTTATAAATTCTGGTGCCGACAAGGTCAGAGGGGACGAGGTCAGGGGTGAACTGGATTCTGCGGAAGGTGCCACCAAGCACTTGCGCGACGGTCTTGATCGTCAGGGTCTTTGCCAGCCCCGGCACTCCTTCTATAAGAAGGTGTCCGCCGGCGAGCAGGGAGACCAACACCCGTTCGAGCATCGCGTCTTGCCCGGCGATGACTCGCTTGATCTCGTAGAGGGCGGCCTCCATTCGGGCCTTGGCCTCGTTCGCAGCTTCCAAGAACCTGCCGCCAACACTATCCATGCCGACTCCCTTGTGATCCCTGCGAACATTGTGCCTGCGGGCGCATTGTTTCGGGAAGGAATTCAACCTTCGAGCGGGAAATCGCCCAAAGTGGCTAGCCCCAACTCTCGTTCTCGCGCATCAAAGGCAAGCCCTGGCTTGCGTTTGATGCGCGAGAACAGGGGATCTATTTCGCAGAAGTGCTTGTCGACCTCGACCGAGATATGCCGCCCGATCGAGGACCGTCGGTTGTCGAGGCCCTGTTGAACCTGCGCGCCGACGAGCGCTGAATGACCATCTGGTACCTCGACACCTCGGCCCTGGCCAAGTTCGTCCGCCCCGAGCCGGAGACCGGAGCCCTGCGGCGATGGCTAACAACCAAACGGTGGATCCTCTCGGACCTCCATCGAACCGAGATCCGGAGGGCGGCGGCCCGGTCCGGAGGGCGGGCGTTGGCAAGAGCCGAGCGGCTGATAGCAGAGAGCGACGTCATCCGGGTCGATGCCGATGTCTTCGATCGTGCGGGCCGACTGCTGCCCCTCGATCTTCGTTCGTTAGATGCCCTTCACCTTGCCGCCGCGTTGACTCTTGCCTCCGACCTGGCCGGCATTGTGGTTTACGACGAGCGTTTGAGATTGGCAGCTGCATCCGCTGGTATCGCGGTGGCCTCCCCCGGCACAAGGCCCTAGGCAGCACGCCCGGAGGGACTCGAACCCCCAACCTTCTGATCCGAAGTTAGCTATCGCCCGTGTTGGCCAGTTGTGTCAGGTGCCGAATAGTGCGGTCCTGATTGGGTTTTCTCGACGGGCCGTGTCGTCTCGTGATCTCGGATGGCGAGGCGCAGCAGGGAGTCTGTCACTAGTTCGTCACTAGCTACCGGCTGCTGGCAGCCTCGTTTAAGCCGCTCCGGAGCGCCAGCTGCTGGCCGGCGTCGACTGATCGGTTTCTGTCACTTGTCAAGTTTCGGTACCCGCACGACACTCTGGCTCCGGCTCCTCCACGACACTTCCCCGCGGGTTTGGCTGGCAGCGTTGATCCGTTCGGGTTTGCCTCCGGGGTTAGCGAACGCTCCATGAGCCTTGCTCGGATCGTGTCTCACTCTCCATCCGACCATCTGACGGCGGTTCGGACGTTGGTAATTCCGGTGCATGCGAGAGGGGAGGGGGACAGACTGTTCCCATGGGTTCGATCACTTGGGGTAAAGACATTGCTGAGGTCTACGACGCGACCTACTCGGCCCAGTTCGCTCCGTCGGTCCTTGATCCCCTCGTCGATCTCCTCACGGAACTGGCACGCGGCGGCCCGGCTCTTGAGTTCGCCGTAGGCACTGGACGCGTGGCGTTACCGCTGAGCGCACGAGGTATCTCCATGCGCGGAGTCGAGCTGTCGCCCCACATGGTGGAACAGTTCCGCGCCAAGTCGGGCGCTGACACGGTGCCGGTGACCATCGGGGACATGACCACCACACGTGTTCCCGGCACTTTCAAGCTCGTTTACCTGGTGGCCAACACCATCATGAACGTCACCACCCAAGACGAGCAGTTGAGGGTCTTCGCCAACGCCGCCGCCCACCTCGAAACCGGAGGACATTTCGTGGTTGAGGTGATCGTTCCCCAACTGCGCAGTGTGCCCCCAGGGGAGATGGGTCGGGTCTTCACCCTCGATCCTGACCATGTCGGGATCGAAACCTTCGACGATCTCGTCGGCCAGATCGCATGGTCGCATCACTGGATGGAGGTGGAGGGGCGGCTGGTGCGACATTCTGCGCCATACCGCTACGTCTGGCCGTCGGAACTCGACCTGATGGCCAGGCTCGCCGGCCTACGCCTACGCCACCGCTGGGCGGGATGGGACCAAACGCCATTTACCTCGGAGAGTCTCAGCCAGGTCGCCGTCTTCGAGAAGACGTCATAGAAGACCCCGACCAACCGACTCGTTAGAAGATGTCAAGTCTCGGTACCCGGGCGACATTTTGGCTCCGGTAGGTGGGCGACGTTTCCCCGCGGGTTAGGAGGCGGCGTTGATCCGGTTGGCTTTGCCTCCCGGGTTGGCGAAGGAACCGTGAGCCTTGATCGGGTCGTGTTTGACCGAAAGCCGCGTCCACAAACTGTCGCCCACCAACCGGGGCCACAGTGACCAGTATGAGGCGGAACCGCACATCGGTTTCTGTCACTAGATCTGTCACTAGCAAGGCGTCGTGAGGGACGAAGAGCAGAGGCTGATCTCGGCGAAACTCAACTAGTGCAAGGGTTCTCGGTAGCACGCCCGGAGGGATTCGAACCCCCAACCTTCTGATCCGTAGTTGCCGAATCACATACCAAACGGAGCATTATGAGACTGGCTCGGTGATGGGCATGCGGTCGAAGGACTCATTTCGCACCTGGCCGCTTGGGGCGAGAATCCAATTCGGACGCCAAGAAAGGCTCGGGAGGATTAGCTAAATGGGTCAGGGACTGCAGGATGGACGACCAAGAAATCGATGATGTCGTCAAGCCGCGGCTTCGTGACCGCGCCCGTTCGGTAACTGATCACGGCCAGGGTGATAGTTGGCGAGTGGCGGAGCTCGACCTCAGGATCGGTGTCGAGGATTTGCCGACGTTTGGTGCTGACTGTCTCCTCGTAACGGTCTTTAGTGGAGAATCACCTCTCGGCCGAATTCTGATTCCAGCGCCGTTCGACCCGATGCCGCGGAGGCTGTTGGAGCCTCATCTGGAGGGATTCGCCCTGAGGGCGAGATCGGCCGAGCTGCATGAGGCCTTTCGAGACCCGTCATCTCCGGTCATGTCGGCGACAGTTGTGATCTGCACCAAGGATCGGCTCCATCATCTGCGACTCTGCCTCAAGGCGCTCGGCGCGTCTGACGTGCCCCTCGAGCTTTTAGTCATCGACAACGGAGCTGGTGATCCCAAGGTACGTCAGGCAAGCGAGGAGGCAGGAGCCACTTACGTCCACGAGCCTGTGCCGGGCCTCGATCGTGCCCGCAATCGAGGACTTTCGGCGGCAACTGGTTCCATAGTGTTGTTCACGGATGACGATGTCGAGGTCGCGCAAGCATGGGCACGACATTTGCTCGCCCCGTTCGTCGATCCGAATACCGTCGCTGTGACCGGCCTCGTCCTGCCGGCTTCCGTCTCCTCGCCAAGTGCCGCGGCATTCGAGCGACACGCCACGTTTGTGAGAGGGTGGGAAAGCCGCCTGTTCGACGGCACCCGTGAAGCAGCGTTGAATGCCGGAAACGCGGGCGCGGGCGCCTCACTGGCCTTTCGGAGCGACTACCTCACATCGATCGGAGGGTTCGCGGAGGAACTCGATGCCGGACGGCCGACAGGATCGGGTGGCGACACTTACGCATTGTATAAAGCCCTCAGGGACGGCTGGCGAGTGAGATACGAGCCCCGGGCGATCGCATACCACAGGCATCGGGAGAGCCCCGATGCGCTGGCCGAAGCAGTGCGGGGATATGGCCGGGGTGTAACTGCCTATATGGCCAAAGCGGCCCTCGATGACGGCGACCGAAGGGCCCCTTTCGCCATCGTCCGGTGGGGCCTAGGTCGAGCCGTCCGCGCCATGGCCCGCGCCGCATTGGGCCGACCGGGGTCGGAACTGAGGCTTGCCCGCCAAGAGGCGGCAGGGATGCTCGAGGGTGTACCTGCTCTGGGGAGATCTCGGCGACAGCTCCGCGACCATCCTCCCCTCCTAGCCCCCGGATCGACATGGGAGCCGGAGCCGCCGACCAGCGATGTCTCTTCATTCGCGGTCAGTCGGCGATCGGGTGAGGTGGCTGTGGTGATTCCTTCGCACGGTCGCCGGGACTCGGTGCTGGCTCTGGTGGGAGCCGTGCTCGAACAGAACTACCCGGCCGACCAGCTCGAGATCATTGTTGCTCTCGACGGGGATGTCGACGGGTCGGCGCGCGCCCTCGTTTCACGGTTTGGCGACCGCGTCCGTGTCGGGGCCGGGGAGCGTGGTGGTGCTGGCCTCGCCCGGAACCGCGGTGCCGCACTCAGTCAAAGCCAGATTCTCATCTTCCTCGACGATGATGTCACACCCGTTCACAAGTACCTGGTGGCGGCGCACTGGGCGGCGCATGCCGACGGTGGAGTCGACGTCGCTATCGGCGGACTTCACACCAGGGTCGCCGCATCGGACCTGTCGTCACGCATGGTGCGTAATTGGTGGAATGATCACAGCCGTCGACTAGGCACGCTCGATAGTCCTACCTTCTCCGATGTGTGTACCGGCAATTTGTCGATCAACTCGGCCACGTTTCGTCGCATGGGAGGCTTCAAAGGCCTGCCACGGCGCGAGGACTGGGAGCTCGGATATCGGCTCCTTGTGGCCGGGGCCAAGATCGGGATCGCCGCCGGCGCAGATGTGGTCCACCACACCGACACCAGTTTGGCGAAGGGTCTCAGGGATCGCCGACTCGAGGGTCGGGGGGACGCAGCGATCGTCCGCCGGTCCCCCGAGGCGTACGCCTTGCTGCCGCTTGGCATATGGCACGTCCTCACCTCCGGCCGACGCCGGGCGGCGAGCGCTGCCATCGCCCGCCCGCAGGCATCCGAGAGATGGGCCCAGAAGCTCACGATCATTCTCGGGTCTCTCGAAGCGGCCGGGCTCACCGATCGGGCCGCCGCCGTGGTGTCGCTGGCCTTCCAGACGGCTTATTGGTCGGGGGTGGGTGAGGAGAGTGGAGGCGAGGCGGGGTGGCTCGCCCTCGCCGCCGAGGGGCGGCGGCGGACGATCTGTGCTGTGACCTCCCCTTTGGAGTTGACAGAGGCCGGCCGGTTTCGGCCGCCGCCGCCGCCGGTGGGTGAAGTGCTGGTCACTTACCGCGGCCAGGCCATAGGCGCCGCTCCGCTTCGGTGGGGCGGGATCCCGTGGGATCGGCAACGATTCGCGGGGAAGGTCATTCAGAGGATGGCCCCCTGGACCCTCGTTGTCGATGCCCAGCAGAGGGGGATGCCTTGATCGAGACGATCGAGATCGACCTTACCGACGATCAATGGCGGCCCCCGTTCACTCTAAGCGGCACGGCCTGGGCGCTCATTCGCGCCGGCCGGCATGTGCTCGGCGAGGAGAGACTCGTGGGAGTCTCACCTCTGGAGCTCGTCGATCACAAGTCAAGACTGGTTCGTGCCTATTCAGCCAGGCTTGGCAACGACCAACGCGAGGCCTTGGACGGGTCTGGCGTGACCATCGTCGTGTGCACGCGCGATCGGCCCAGGCTGCTCGAGGGGTGTCTGGCCGCTATCTCGTTACTGCAGCCCATGTGCGCCGAGGTCATCGTGGTCGACAACGCCAGCACCGAGAGATCGTCCCGCCAAATTGCAGAATCGTTTGGTGTCACCGTCGTCAGCGAGCCGACCCCCGGACTGGATCGAGCCCGCAACATGGGCTTCCACGCAGCTTCCACCGATGTCGTCGCCTTCGTCGACGATGACGCCCGAGTCGACAAGCACTTCGCCGGAGCTCTCGGCCAGATATTCGACCATGCCGGGATTCAGGCCGTGACCGGGCTTGTCCTGCCCGCCGAGCTGGAGACGTACCCTCAGCAGGCATTCGAGATGATCGAGGGCGGCATGCGCAAGGGCTTTCGCTGCCAGGTCTTCGATCGTGCGCGCGTCGGCCTCCAGGCGTTCCGGGTGGGGGTGGGAACCAATATGGCCTTCAGGCGCGAGCTTCTCGATCGCCTTGGCGGTTTCGATCTCCGATTCGACGTCGGCACTCGAACCAAAGGAGCCGGTGACCTCGACCTGTTCTGGCGGTGCTTGCAGGCCGGAGTCCCCGTCGTCTACGACCCCGACGTTCTCGTCAGGCATATACATCGGCGCGATCGGAGAGGTCTCCTCAACCAGATGCGCGATAACGGGACGGCATACGCCGCCTTCCTCGAGAGCCGAAGCAACGAGTGGCCCGACTTCGCCGGATCAGTGCGCCGGGAGCGGCTGCGCTGGCACTGGTCCCGGCACGTTGTGCGTCCCGTCTCGGCCATAGCTCGGCGGGAGTTCCTGGAGTTACAAATGGCGATCTTCGAACTCCTGGGAAGTCTCCAGGGCGGTGCCGCCCTCCGTTCGGAGACCCTCGATCGCAAAGCGGCATGATGTCCGCCCTGGCCGCCCTTATACATCTCCAGGCCCATCTCGTTGCCCGCGAGTTCAGGCTCAGGTATCGACGGTCGGTGCTCGGCTGGCTGTGGGCTTTCGTTCAGCCGCTGACCCGCCTCGCCATTTTCACCTTCGTTTTTACCCGGGTGATTCCGTTAGGTATAGACAACTACCCGGTCTTCCTGTTTTCCGGAATTATTGCCTGGACTTGGTTCTCCAACGGGATCATCTCGGCCACTACGAGCCCTCTTGCTCTCCGCTATTTGCTCTTTCAGCCGATCAGACGATTCATCGTGCCCACAGTGAGCGTCGCCTCTGACTCGATCGACTTCGTGCTGGCTTTTCCCATCCTCCTTGCCTTTGCAGTTATCGCGGGTGGCAGGCTCGAATGGAGTCTGCTGTTCGTGCCGGTCATCATGGTGGTCCAATTCGCTCTCGTCGTGGGGCTGGGCGCGCTATTCGCTACGGCACACGTTTGGGTGCGTGACGTCCAGAAGGTCATCGAAGTCTTCCTGGCGCTCGGTTTCTATATCACTCCGGTCTTTTATCAACCCGATCAGATTCCGGAAGGTTTCCGGTGGATGGCAGAACTCAACCCGATGGCCCATTTGATCGCCGCCTACCGGGTTGTGATCATCGAAGGAGTGCTTCCCGACCTGGCCGGGTTCTCGGTCGTCGCCCTCCTCAGCGGCGCCATCGCCGCCCTCGGCTATCTGGTCTACGGGCGTTTCAGCGCCAGCTTTGTGGACGAATTGTGACGGCCATCGCGTTCAACCGGGTGGGCAAGCGGTATCGACGCAGCGACCGGTTGGGGGGGAGACGCTCGGTCCGCTGGGCCCTGCGTGATCTGTCTTTGGAGGTGGCGGCGGGCGAGACAGTGGGCCTGATCGGCGCCAATGGAGCCGGCAAGTCGACGGCTCTGCGGCTTGGCCTCGGGATCACCAGCCCCACCGAGGGAACCGTGTGTACCAAAGGCAGAATGTCAGGCGTCCTCAGCCTGGGGGACGGATTCCATCCACTCCTCACGGGCCGCGAGAACGCTGTCACGGCCTCGATGCTGTCGGGCCTGTCACACGAGCAGGCGAAGAGCCGACTCCCATCCATACGTGAGTTCTCCGGCCTCGAGGACGCCTTCGACGACCCGTTGCGCACCTACAGCTCGGGAATGTTCGTCCGGTTGGCCTTCGCCGTCGCCATCAACGTCGACTCCGACATCCTGCTCATCGACGAGGCGCTCGCCGTCGGCGACCTCGAGTTCTCGTCGCGGTGTATCGATCACCTCGAGTCACGTCAGCAGGCAGGGACGACGATGCTGCTGGCTTCCCACGATCTCGAACAGATTCGGCGGCTCTGTCATCGGGTGGCATGGCTGGAGGGCGGCTCAATCAGAGCGATCGGCAGCCCAAACGACATCACCGGCGACTATGGGCGAGCCATGCACACGCCTGGTGCCCCCTTGCCTGTCGCGACCAGCCAGATGGGGTCGCGTGAGGTCGAGTTTCGAGAGATCAGGCTTCTGAGTCGCGGCGGGGAGCTGGACGGAGTGTTGCCGATCGGATGGCCCCTGACCGTCGTAATGTCGTGGATAGCCCGTTCTCCAGTTGAATCGATGATATTCGGGGTCAGCATCCACGACGGGTCGGGGAATCGATGCCTCGATATCACCTCGCCCGCGGTAGTACCCGAAGCGGCAGGCCAGATGGGAGTGGTGAGATTGGCCCTTGATCGGCTCGATCTCGGTGGGGGCACGTACCACCTCGACGCGGGAATCTACGATCAAAATTGGAGGACGACCTACGATTACCGCTGGCAAGCGCGCTGGTTCGACATCCCAGGAAAGCGGTCGACGGGACCTCTTCATCCGCCTCACAAATGGGAGGCAGAGTGACTTCGGCTTCGATAATCATTCGCACCAAGAACGAGGCTAAATATCTGGCCTCAACGCTCGACGCCATCCTCGATCAGACCCAGCGGCCACATGAGATTTTCATCATCGACTCGGGTTCAGCCGACGACACGATCGAAATCGCCCGGCGTTATCCGGTTCGTATCCTCACAATCGAACCTGAGCGATGGAACTACAGCAGGGCGATCAACATCGCCGCCGCTCACGCCACCGGCGAGGTGTTGATCTGTCTGTCGGCCCATTGTCGCCCAATCGACGAGCATTGGCTCGCTTCTCTCACGCAACATTTGACAGATCCGACGGTGGCGGGGGTCTGGGGGCCGGGATACCAGCCGGGCCGTGAGGTTCCCCACCCCGGACTTGCAGAACGCCAACTCACCTACGGACCCGAGAATCGGAGTTGGGGGCTTTCGAACTCCAACAGCGCGATTCGGCGGTCCCTCTGGCAGGAGCTTCCGTTTGATGAGACGTTGCCAGCGACCGAGGACAAAGCCTGGGCGATGGCCATGCTCGCCCGCGGGTTAGTCATCGTTCACGAGCCAGCCGCCGCCGTATGGCACGCCGCCCACGATCCCAAGAACGCCTTCCGTCGCAATCGCGCCGTGCAGTCCGGATATGACCTGATCTTTCCGGAGCTGAGCTCGAGCGCAGTACGCCAAGCCTCGATTATCGCCCGGCGAGCCAGCCAACTCACTCGCCAGAGGCTAGAGAGTCGTGACTTTTCCGGCCTCGCGCGTGATCTCATGCGCCTACCGGCAGCCCTGGCCTCATTGTCAGGTGGACTGGTCGCTCGCGCGGAAGCCTTGCGCCGCGGTCTCCTCGCGAGTCGGCCAGTCGAGGTAGACATCCATAGTGGTCGCCTCGAGATCGACGGGGTGAAGGCGCCCAGCCAGAGACCTATCGAATCCTCGGTGGAACGCCCGGAGGGACTCGAACCCCCAACCTCCTGATCCCGTAGTCCGACGCGAGTTCGCGTCGGAGTTCGGATTTCTGGCACTAGCTCGGTTCCCTGAGGACGAAGAGCAGAGGCTGATCTCGGCGAAACCCAACTTGTGCAGGGTTTTCGCTCAGCACGCCCGGAGGGATTCGAACCCCCAACCTTCTGATCCGAAGTCAGTTCAGAGGGGTGTCGGCTCGTGTCGGCAGATGACGAAAAGTGCCTTCTAGCAAGGGTTTCCGGCGTTCTTGGTATCGGCCCGATAGGTCCGGTAGCGATTCATAGCAAGGTGAATGTGGTCAGGATGTGGTCAGCGCACCCGCGCTGGCGTGGCGGCGGGCCAGCGCGGGTCGTCGTAACTCGACGTCGACGGCACCCGATACGTGCCGATCTCGGACGGTCTCTGATATCGGCTACTCCGCTCCGTAATTGTGATCTGAGATGGGAACCCAGGGCACTCTTCCGGTGTAGTCATAGTGAAGTGTCTTGTGGCTGATCGGACCTCCTTTCATGAACGAGCTGAACCAATTCCCACGACCAGAAATGCGGAGTCAAGCGTGCATAAAAAGAACTGGCAGCTCGGACTAGCCATCCTCTTGATGGCGGCGTGCACCGCGGAACCGGATGCGACCGCACTCAGCGACACCACAACGACAACGAGAGTGCACGCTTCGACGACTCTGGCTGAGGACGGGGTACCTGCCGCCTTGGCCGGCGCTCCGGAAGCATGTCCGCTCACGGCACCTGGCAGAAACGCATTCACCCCTGCGTCGGAGGCTCCCGATGATCCCCCGGACGTTTATGACGAGGTTTGGTACGGGACCCCTGCCCTTTGGACCATGATCGATCCCGAAGGCGAGATCAACAGTAAGAGATGGCTCAGTGGAGACAAGACGTTTTGGTGGAGCGAGAACTACTCGCCCGGAGACCCTGGGGTAATCACCGTCACAGCACAGCATCTCAACGGGTCGGCTCTCACTGTCGAGGCAAGCAAGCCAGCCGGAAGCGGCTTCAATCCTTTCATGCTTGCGCCGACGCACGAGTCGGTAACCGTTGTGGTTGTTGTACTCCCCGAATCAGGATGCTGGGAGCTAACAGCCGACTACAAAGGAGCCGTAATCAGCTACGTGGTCTGGGTCGACAACAACTGAGGAGCTCGGCACTCCTCCAGCCCAACAAATCCGATCACGAGGTGCCGATCTGGGCGGCTTGGAGATGGGCAGGTTATTGCTCCTGATTGGGAAATCTGTGCGACTCAGGAGCTAGGAGTGACATGGCGGTATCCATGCCGAGCATACGTTCGGTGCCATACGCTCCACGCCAGCTCGACGACGAGAGCGAGGCTCACAACGGCGAGGTACCAGAAGGTGTCTTCGGACTGGCGTTTAGCCGGCGCCGTGACGGCGGACATCTCAGAAGTAGGTGCCTCACCAAACGACGAGGCCTCAGAGATGGGCACACCCAACTCGGCCAACGTGTCCCGCAGCCCATTGGGCGCTGCGAACCAGCCGATAACCCCGGGTCCCCAACCCTCGAGGCCTTCTTGGGCGGGGTTATGGAGAACTGGGCCGTTCTCGGCTTCCAAGTAGATCAGCTGGCGGATTGTGCGCTCTTCCACGCTCTCACCCGGAGGGCCGGAGTTGATCCAGGTCACCGTGTAGGCGGGCCCCAGCTCACCGGTCGGCTCCTCTAGCGGTGACGGATGATCGCCGGTTACGTACCAGATCCCGGTCTGTTCCATGAGCTGGCCCACCAGGTCGACATCGGCGGTATCCAGCAGCTCGATCGTTCGGTCGATCCCAGGGCCGGTGACGGTTGCAGACTCGGGACCCTTGGCAGCGGCCGGCTCACTGAATCCGACCAGGACCACTGCGACGATTGCTACGCCCACCAAGACCATCACAAGGGGCATGCCCGCCGTGCTACTCCTCGATTGCATCGGCTTCACGTCCTTTCCAGGCGAGAGTCAATCACCCCTTACTACACCGCCCGCACCGTTCAGGTTCCCCTAGGAATGGCGGGACGGCCGAATAGCCGCATGCGGCGAGCAAGTCATTCGGAATTGGTCGCTTAGGTCGAGGGGTGATCTCGACCGGAATGGGCGAGCCACGGCCTTACCGAGCTCGCGCCCCGTTCTCAGAAGCGTGGGTCTTCGAACCCGTACCCCATCGCGTTGCATTGACTCTTCGTAACCGCACTCGACGTGCCGCTATGGGCGGTTTCGATCCGCGCTCGTTATCAATCCGGATCAAGCGAGCCGTCTGGGGTTGCCCGTCGATAGATACGATTCCGGCATGGATTCGACTGCCGCGATCGAATACGACTCGGTTGCCACAACTTCGAGGCGGCGTCTCCCCGTCTGGCTGCTGGTTGTGACGGTGGCCTTGTTGTTGGGTGGAATTGGCGGTTGGGTGCTTCGCGGCTGGGTAGACACCCGAAGCCCGGAGGCTGTCCTGATCGGGCAGGCGTCAGACTTTCCGCCCGGATCCGTGACCGAGGTGGCGCTGGATATGGGTCATTTCGATCCGTTCGGGTTGGAAAGTCCCGCGGCCGAGGTGCCCGGCGGGCGGGAGTTTTCGCCAACCTGGCTCTTTGTGGTGAGTGATGCTGAGGGCGGGCTAATGGCGTTATCACTGAGGAGCTCCTGGATGGGGTGCCGAGTGGGTGTGGTGACCCGCGCCGAGGCCATCGAATTCGGCCACGAGGTTCCAGCAGGGTTCGACCGAGGCTTTCTCGATCCGTGCCACAGTGGCCTGTTCTCCCTCGACGGGCAACACCTGGCGGGACCCGGGCACCGGGGCCTCATTCGTTTCCCGATCGGATATCTACCCAATGGGTTGGTCATCGTCGACCTCACCCGCCCAGAACTGGCTTCGGCTTCACCCTGACACCGCCCCCAATCGACACCTACCGAGTGGTGCGGTGTCGGCTGAGAATGATTGCTATGCGGGATCCTGGCGAGAAGATGTCGATAGGCATCGAGTCGGAGATGCCAAGTTGAACAGTTCATTTGAAAACGGGAAGGCGGCTGGTGCCCGGTGGGAAGGAGTAGGTTGCGGGCGATGGCCCGGTGGTTGGCGGTCTTTCTTATCGCCTTGACGGCGTGCAATGCCTCCGGTCCAACGGTGACCACCACTCCGCTAGGTGTGGAGGCAGCTTCTCCGCTGGCGCTCGGTTTCCTAGCCGATCTGGAGGTCACGATCGACGAGATCCATCTCGCTCGGGATGCTGCTGTGCGATGCGCCGCTGCTCGAGGTGTCGAGGTCGAGGCCACCGTCACGGAGGAGCCCGACGGCACCGTGGAACTCTCTTACCAGGTGGAGGCGGCTCTATCGCAGGTCGTGGATCGCTGCTTCACGGCGAACGTCGGTCCGCTGATGGATTTCCGCGCCTGGCTGTGGGACGGCCTTGCTCCCGAAGCGGCTCTCGAGCGGGCCCTTCGAGGTCGGTAGGTTGGGGCTTCGTCGCCCACCGGACACAGATCCGGCGACGCGACCGATGCCGACACCCTGTGCACCGAGGGCCCGGACCGAAACCTCGGAGTTGGTGCCGCCCCGAACGCTCAGGCCACACCCCGCGCCCGCGCCGTCGGCCGGATGACCGAGCACGAGGTGCCGATCGGGTGCGGTGTCAGATTTGGGCGATACCGCTCGGGATCTGTCGATCTAGTGCGGTTTGTGGTTCGTCCAGAGCATTCGACGAGCTGTCAGGATTTGGCGATTTCGGCTATCGGGTTGCCGTCGGACGCGAACCCGCGGACTACGAAATGTTGCCTGCTCGGCCACCAGGCTGTGAACCATCCGTTGGAGACCGTCGCTTCTACTTCGCCTAGGTCGCCGACGTCGATGACGACTCTGGCGACATCTTCGGAGACAACGCCGATGACGAAGGTGGTTGCTTCGATTCCCTCGGGTCCGTCGACGGGGTCGGGCGCTATTCCGAGGACGTTGAAACGGAGTCGGTCATCGCCTTCGGTGAGATCTTCGTCATAGCCCATGGTCACTACGCTCAAACCCGGCTCGTACCCGTCGCTTCGGAACAGTTCTCCGACCACGCAGGTGACGAACCATCCCTCGCCGGCGAAGTTGAGAGTGGCGGTATTGCCCCGTACTTCGCTGGTCATGAGTGGAGGGAGGGTGTCGGGCCAGTCTCCTGGCGTGGTGGCGAGAGATTCGGTGCAGTCGTCGGTGATCCAGGTTTGCTCGTCGGGTGTTGTGGGACGTGCCACGGCTGCCCATGCGATCCCGTCACTGATACCAGGTGTAATAGCCACGACTGCGAGAACCAGACTTGCGGCGACCGCCGGCACCCATGCCATGCGTCGGATGGTGGATCGCCTAGTAGGTTGCTCTCGGTCGAACTGCACATCGTTGAGGCCGTCTCGCAGCTCGGCGATCACGTCTTCGAATTCGATCAGGTCGTTCAATAGCTCACCTTCTCCTTGCTCAGTTGATCTCGAAGCGCTGTCAAGGCGCGGTGGAGATGGGTGGTCACGGTTCCCGTTGCGATCCCGAGAGCATCAGCGGTCTGGTTGGTGTCGAAGTCCAAGATGATCCGAAACGCCAAGACACGGCGCTGCTGTTCGGGCAGCGTTCGGATCGCAGCTAGAAGATTGGGCTCGATCGGCAACGACGGCGTATCGGCCGGTTCTGATGTGATCAGCGATTTCACAGCACGGCGGGTCTTCCGCCAGCGGTCGCGGTGAAGGTTCATCGCCACCGTCACCACCCACGCCGCCGCAGCCGGATGAGAACGAACCTTGGGCCAGGACTCCAGACACCGGGCGTAAGCCTCAGCCAGCAAGTCCTCCGCCTCACTTGGGTCGGCAACAGCCACGATCACAGCCCGAAAACAGCCGTCCCGGCTTTCTTTGTAGAACGCTTCGAAACCTGACTCGTCCATTCCACCCATCTAACGAATGCGAGCCCCCCCACACTTACACGAAATCCGAGATTCGGGTACTCCAAGCCACACAGGCGCTTCTTGCCCATCACGATCGTCACTTTCGCTGTGCCCAAGCGGGACGTGCCGGTATCGAGCGGGTGGCAGAGGCGGGCGTTATCGCCCATACCGGTCGATCCGGGTGTCCGCTGGGATACTTGCCAGATGTCGATCGTCGGACTTCATCATGTCCAGCTCGCGATGCCCACGGGCGAGGAAGCCAAGGCCGTTGCCTTCTACGAGGGTCTGCTCCGGATTCCTCAGGTCGCGAAGCCTCCACATCTCGAAGGTCGCGGTGGATGCTGGTTCGAGTCGGGGCTCACCCGCGTTCACCTCGGTGTCGAAGAGGACTTCACACCGGCCAAGAAGGCACACCCGGCGTTGGTGGTCGACGGCCTCTCGGCACCTTGCACAGGCCGGTGTAGGGATTCTCGATGATCAGCCCCTACCTGGCTTCGAGCATTGCTACGTGTACGACCCCTTCGGCAATCGTCTCGAACTCCTCGAGCCCATCCCCTGACACGATGGGTTGCGCGGAGCGGCCCAAGCGCGAAGTGCCGGTGTGAGCGGTTCGGAGATTGGGAGTGTTATCGCTTCTGATCGGGCATGATGCGTGCATGACTGTGGCGGTCAGTCAGGTCGTCTTCATCGGCCCGGTGTGCACCGGGAAGACAACGCTGTTGCGACTGGTGGCCGACCGGGTCGGCGTCGAGGTTGTCGACCTCGATGAGGTTGCCAACCTCTACTACGAGGAGGTCGGCAGAGGGTACGACGCCTTGCAAGTGAAAGGCGACGAGGTCGGCTTTCTCGCCTCTTACCGTTGGTGGCGGGAGGGGCACCCGCATGCCGTACGCCGTGTCTTCGAGGACCACCCGCAGGCAGTAGTAGCCCTCGGAGCGGGCCACACCCATTATCAAGACCAGCATATGTTCGATGTGGTGGCGACTGTTCTACTCCATCGGTATCCGATCCTGGTCCTGCCCTCCTCCGACCTTGACCAGTCGGTCGAAGTGATCCGTGCTCGGTCCGTTGCGAGCCGAGATATGGATTGGCGCTACGGTGATGTGGACTTCATCGAGCGGTGGGTTAAAAGACCCCGCCAACCACGTCCTCGCCCGTTGGACCGTCTACACGGAGAACCGGACACCGCATCAGACGGCAGACGAGATCATGGACCACCTGGCTGGACAAGCCGGACCCAGCACGTAGGTGCCGATCCCGCCCACCGTCTTGGCTGGTGCCTTACCGCTCCTGGATGGGTGATCTGGACGCGGTTAGTCGACGAGTAGCGTCGTGGTTGGTGAGAGTGCGTGGCGGATGGCGGGTAGGTCCGCTGGCATGATCTCGTTCTCTGGAAGCTGGTCGGGGTTGAACCAGTCGACTTCGGTGATTTCGCCGTCTCCGTCACCAATTTGGGGGCCGAGCCGTCCTCGGAAGACGACCCCGACGTGTTGGATGGACCGACCGTCCGGATAGCGGTGGATTTGAGTCTCTGGGTTGCTCAGTACAGCGATGACGCCGTCGAGTTCGACCTCGTAGCCGAGTTCCTCGCGGCATTCCCGCCAGGCGCAGTCGGCAAACGACTCACCGGATTCGAGTCGGCCGCCGGGTAGACACCACGTCCTATCGTCGCTGCGGCGCCCGAGGAGAATCCGTCCATCGTCGTCCACAATGGCGACCACCGCCGTCGGCACCGGCTTAGGGGGCGCTTCGTGGTCAGTGTTCACGAGTCGAATCTACTGTGGTGTCAGGAGCACAGCCCGTGCCCGTTGGACGTCATCGACTCCGACACCGGATGCGATCGCCAGCGCTTCGCTCGACCCGTATCTCTGTCTGACACCGTCCAGGAACAGCCTCATCGTTTCCGGTGCTGCGTCGTATTCATTCGGTGGGTCGGGTCTAAAGAAACTGGCGGTGGCCGGCTCGGTGGCCAGCTGTTTGAGCACAGGCCCCGACCTGGCATAGTCGGCTGCGATCTCCTCATCAGTGACGCCGGCAATCGCCAGTAGCAGCGCCGTCACGATTCCAGTTCGGTCCTTGCCTCCAGAGCAGTGGATCACCAAGGGAAGGCTGTCCGGTGTGATGGCGCTGATAATGGATTGGAGGGCGTGACGTCCCTCCCGTTCGAGCATGTCCCGATAGCGGCCGGCAACGGCGTCGGGTGACTGATCGATCGGATGCTCCCACTCGGGATCGATTTCAATCAGGAACGGAATCTGCAGGATTTGGACCCTCCGAAGGAACGGCCGGTGCGAGTGTTCACGCTCCAACGGCATCCGTAGATCGATCACCGTCGCAATCCCAAATCTCGACGCCAGCTCGGCGGCTTCAGTTGATGTCAGGAAGTCGAAGGTGCCACTCCTGTACAGCCGACCGGTCGGGAACATGTCGCCCGACCCAAGCGGGAGACCACCAATGTCTCGGAAGTTGACCAGCGGCATTACTCGCCTTGCCAATAAAGAAGAGGTGAACGACATCGTCGCCACGATACGTTTGGCAGGTATCTCGCCAACCGCGTTGAGCGGGTGCAGCTGATCGCGTACCCGAGCGCGCTACGTGCCGTTAGGTGCGGGTCTGCCCAGCGGGCGATATCGCTCGTATCAGGCGATATCAAGCGTTGTCGCGGTGCCCCGGGCTCACCTTTCGCATGTTTCCGTGTCGGGCCGATACCGTCCTCGCCGGGCGTTGCGCGACCATGGGATAGCGACGAATGGGGTGGAGGTGGTTCACCGGAGGAGGCGGATGCTGGCAACCGTGGCGGTGCTGGGGGCGGTGGCGGTCTTGGGGTTGGCGGGCTTGTGGATCCTGCAACGGCGTCTCATCTACTTCCCCGAGCAGGAAGTGCCGCCGGTGGCCGCCATCCTTCCCACCGCCCGGTCTGTTCCCGTTGCCACTACCGACGGGCTCGTCCTGACTGGGTGGTTTCTCCCCGCCGTTCAACCGCGGGCAGCGGTGCTGGTCTTCAACGGGAATGCCGGGAACCGGGCACATCGGGTTTTGCTGGCCCGCGCCCTGGCCGATCGAGGGTTGTCGGTCCTCCTCTTCGACTACCGGGGATATGGCGGGAATCCCGGGGCGCCGTCTGAGGAGGGGTTGGCGACCGACGCCGCCGCGGCGGCTGCCACGCTGGCGGATCTCTCCGGCGGGAAACCATTGGTGTTCTTCGGGGAGTCTCTCGGGGCGGCGGTGGCGGCCCGCTTGGCGGTCGAGTCGCCACCGTCAGCCCTCGTCCTGAGATCGCCCTTTACGCCGTTGGCAGACGTTGCCGCCGTCCACTACCCGCTCGTCCCTGCCCGCCTCCTCCTGCGGGACCGGTTCGAGACCCTGGAGGCCGTCCGCCAGGTAGAGGTCCCTGTCTTGGTGGTGGCCGGCTCCGCCGACGCGGTGGTCCCTGCCGACCTACCACCGGTGGGGCGAGCTCTTTCCGCCTTTGCAACGAGCAGTGGCCGCGATTGCTAAGGCCACCGGGTCGAGGTACGTCTCATTTGAGAACCTCTATATGTATGGCGATCCCAACGGCAAGGCCCTCGCCGAGGACCTTCCATACGCAGCGAAGACCAAGAAGGGCCAGGTACGGGCGGCCATGGCCGCTGACCTGCTGGCGATGCACGCGGCTGGTGATTTGCAGGTGGCGATCGGGCGTGGTTCGGATTATTTCGGTCCAAGGGGAACCACCCAGTCACCCTTCGGCGACCTTGTGATTGGCGCCGCCTTGGCAGGCAAGGCGGCGCGGGTGATCGGTGATTCAGATCAGCCCCACACCTATTCGTATCTTCCCGACATCGGTCGGACCCTTGTGACTTTGGGTACCAGGGGAGAGGCGCTCGGCCAGGTATGGCATGTCCCCAACGCCCCGGCCAGGTCGACTCGCGAGATCATCGGTTTAATCGGGACGCAGCTTGGCAAGGAGGTCAGGGTGCGGGTGGCACCCGACTGGCTCTTGCGAGCCATGGGTGTTTTCAACCCGACGCTTCGTGAGATCGTGGAAATGCTCTACGAGTTCCACAAGCCCTTCATTGTCGACAGCAGCAAATTCGAAAAAGCCTTCGGCATTGGCCCGACGCCTCTGGAAGAGTCAATACCGACAACGCTCAGCTGGTTCTGTCGAAGCCAGTATCCCAACCGCGCATCCTCGCTGACCAGCCGTGATGAAATGGAACAGAACGGGCCAGTTGCTTTCACAAAGGTTGCGAACGGAGACCCCGCCTCGCTGACTGTGCCGAAAGGTGCACCGGGAAACAGCCCACGAACAGCCGGCACCCCTGAGGTCAACCCGAATACGAAGAGCCTTTATAGAAGCGCGGGCTTTTTAAGGCTCGCTGAATCACCACGGCTAACGCTCGGCTGGGCAGCTGGGCTACATCGGGCGGTAGCGCGACTGGAGCATGGCGAACAGTCCGAAGGCCACGAAACCGAAAGCCAAGACCGTGAGCAGGAACTTCCCGGACGGCTGCGCCAGGATCGCATGCAGCGCACCGTCCAGGCCCTGCCTCTGTGGGTCGAAGGTCACGGTCGCGTACGTGAGCAGACCCCCCACAGCCCCGACGGCAACGCCCTTGGCGATGTACCCGATCTGGCCCAACCGTGTCACACCTTGGCCTGCGACTGGCGACATCGACAAAGTGGCGATCTCCTTGAGGAAGGACTTCTTGACGCCCTTGACTACGTGGGCTACGCCAACACCGATGATGATGACTCCGGCTACGACGACCATCACTCGTCCGGCGGGCAGCGTAAGCAGACCCGACGTGGCCTCCTGCTGTTGCCCCGAACTTGATGACCTCGAGCCGAGTGCGACTCTGGCAGCGCTGACCCCCAGCGCGGCGTAGACCAGCGCTTTGGTCCCGCTGACGACTCGCTCGCGCTTGGCGCCCTCTCGGTTGCGATGACCCCAGATGGACTCACTGACCTGCCAGAGCGCCAGCGCCACCAAGCACCCGGCAACCAGCCACAGCATGATGTTGCCGAAGGGCTGCTTAGCCACGGTTTGCAGCGCCCCGGAGAGGTCGGAGCTCGCTGCGGTGGACCCACCCCATGCCATCAGCAGAGCCAACCACCCGACCAGGATGTGGATAAGCCCGTAGGCGATCAAGCCGGCGTGGGCGAGTATCTCCAGCGGCATGCTGTCGCCGACCTGTCTGGCTACGTTTCTAGCAGCGGTTGGCATCGTCTCGTCGTCTGAGCCTCGGTCCCCACACGTCGATGGTAACCGTACCCCCCAACCCCACCGCCCGCCTCCGCTGTTCAATGGAGCTTGTTTCTGGCATGTCGCCACATCCCATCGGTCTCGGTGGCCCAACGCCGAATAACCGTCGACCTCCAAGAGTCAATCGAGCACGCTTGGCTCATTGGAGACCAGGCTGCTTGATTACGGATCGGAGCCCGTGCATCCGTTCGGAATGCAGAGCCTGGTCCGCGTTTGGTCCGCACGAGGGTGCGAAATGATCCGCAATCGTGAGCTTCGGTGAGCACTGGAACAGCGACGATGGCGCTCGCTTTCAAAGGCCGGTATCGGTCTTGCAGCCGAGCGAACAGGAATCCCGTCCAGCCGATCTCCTCCGCCAGGTTGAAGAACAGGATCAGCAACAGGAGCTGCGGCAAGACCTGGGTGAAGAGCAGCGGCCACTTGTCCGCCAACGCGTCCAGTGGAGCCGGGCCGAGCAGCGCGGTGGCGGCCAGCACCGTTGCGATCGGCACACCGAGCAGCGCCAACACATACCAGCGGATACCGACCCGCCAGCGCAGGCTCCGTTTGGCCAGGTCGTGTACACCTGCCCGACCGCGCACGGCTGCGACTACCAGGAATGCCGGCAGTGCCGACCCGAGGATGTGACCGAGGGAGTCATAGAGCGCCAGATCGAACGGCAGTAGATCCCGTCGGGTCAGAAATGGGGGAAACGCCACACCAATGTTGACCCCGTAGACCATGATCAGAAAAGCCGCCACCGGATGTCGAGCTATGACCTGTCTGGCCCGCGAGAACGGGCGTAGGTTCGGGTCAATGGCGACCCGGAGAACCTCGCGTCCGTTCAGAACGCGGCGGCCATGTTCCAGACGCTGCTCGGTCCGTCGCGCCTGGCGAATCAGGGAGCACGTGTTCGGCACAAGAACGAGGCCGCCAACTCGGCTATATGATTGGTAGACCCTGTTGGGGTTTGGCGGCGAGCTGGAGGATGGAGGTTGGAAGAGCAGGTCGCTCTCGGCAGCCGAGGACCACTTTCGGCTGGTCTGGTTCGCGGGGTTGGGATGGCCTTGGCCGCTGGTGGCTTGTTGTTCGCCGTGGCGACGTTATTGCACCCCTCCCAAGAGACCCCGGTCACCATTCTTGAGACCGAGGCGAGGCTGGTCGGATCACACGCCGTTTACGTCGTCTCCTACGTGCTGATACTTCTTGGTCTCCCGGCCCTTTACGGTACCGAATCGCAACGGATGGGGCGGTTGGGGTTGATCGGGTTCTTGGTGACGTTCGCAGGCACCACTCTGGTTGCGGTTTCTAGCCAGTTCGGCTTCATCGCCCCCGGTTCTGGCCGCTGAGGCACCCGGAACCCTCGACCAGATCATTCTCTATATGCCGGTTGTGGTCTTCAACGGGTTCGCCGCCGCTGGTTTCATGGCCGGCTATGTGATATTGGGCATTTCGATTGCTACCTCGAGAGTCTTCCCCCGATGGTCAGGAATCCTGATCGGGGTGGGCGCACCGGCCCACTTGGTGGGGTTTGGGGTCGCTCAACTTGCATCACCGGCACTCTGGTTCGTGGCCGTCCTCGGTAGCCTGGCCCTCGGCTCGGGACTTGCGTCGTGTGGTTATCGGATGTGGGCTAGACCTGGGCTCTGACTCGCCGTCGTACTGTCGGGGGAAATACGATTGACGCGAGGTCAAAGGTAGATACTCGACAATATGCCTCGGCTCCGGGTTGGTCGATCGCCGATGCGGAGGAAACCGCAATGCTCCTGCCACCGCTAGCCGCTCACCTACATGCCGTTCCAGCGCACTCGCCGGTTGGTGCGTTATGGCGCCATACCGGGTGATCTGATCTGAGATGGGGCCCCGCGTGGTGGAGTTCCATCACGACGGAAAACGATTGCCTGCCCAGTCGCCCTGCTGAGGTCGGTTCTCTGTTGCTCGGCTTGCATCCGGGTAGCGTCGCAACTCATGAGCTACCGTGAGACCTATGGGCGATCGGACATCGAGTCGATCGGCGCCGTCACTCTTGTGACTCACGACATGGCCGGCTCCATTGGTTTCTACACGTCGCTTGGCTTCGTTCTCATCGATGGCGGACCCGAGGCCAGTTTCTCCAGCTTCGCCATTGGCGAGGGGTTCCTCAACCTCATGGCCCGACTAGGAGGGCGGTCAACGTCCGGGTGGGGGCGACTTATCCTCTATGTCTCTGATGTCGATGGGCTCTACCGGAAGGCCTTGGAATTCGGACTAACTCCAGAGGCGCCGCCACGCGATGCTGAATGGGGCGAGCGGTTCTTCCACTTGACCGACCCCGACGGGCACGAACTCAGCTTCGCCAGGCCCTTGACGCCGCGATAGTCAGGCCCGAATCCAAGCCCATACATTCGTGCCGATCATGAGCGGGCGGCACAGTGAGTGTTACTGCAGCCGAAGTCTTGTTCCGCAGCGTCGGCGTGGCCGGTGAGACCGTTCGGAGCTTGGCCGGTCCGGGCTCGCTCCTCGGCTCCACAGCGGTGAACATGGTGTGGAAGCCACCGCCGAGATGCTCGATCGGCTGGGCGCTTTCACCATCGAGGGGTTGACGCTGCTTCGGGATAAGTACGGCAAGTCCAGGGTGTGAGGAACGCCCTACGTGGCGCGCTCTTGGCGACCGCGTCGCCACTCTATGGTGATGGGGGAGTGCCCTACCTGGCGCCACGACTGGTCGAGGGCGAAGTTACCGAGCAGTGTTGTGGTCTTCCACCGCTTGAGCTCGTGGTGTTGGTATCTTCGCCGGTAAGCCTCGGCGGCGAGATATCCGGCGGCGGCGGCCTGAGCCGCTACGTAATCGGGCGGCTCTCCGTATTTCGACTGGTAGCGGTGCGAGAAGTCGGCTCCGGCAGGGCCCACCTGGGGGGTGGCGGCGTCAGAGATCCATTGCACAGGACCGACTACCCCTTCGGCGGTCGGTCCCAGCCGATTCCCGAATTCGAGTAGGCCGGCAGCCACGCAGCCGAGCAGGCCTGGTTCGGGACCGGCGCGGATCTGTTCGACGGCGGCCAGATCCTCGGTGAAGGTCCCGACGATCAGCACCGCGGCCTCGGTCAATGACCCGGCGGTCGCCAAGTCAGCGAGATGCACGTCGCGAATGGCTAGACCGAGTTCTGTCGCCCGTTGGCGAGCTCCGGCGACCACGGCGGAGGCGAAGCGGCCCCTCCCTTGGGTAAAGACCACCCGCGGTAATCCTCTCCGATAGGCGAGGTCCACCGCCCCTCGGAAGTAGGTCGAAGCGGGAACCGAAACGGGCACTACAAGAGGGCGGATCAAGTCGTCGGCGGAACCGCCGTGGTTCCAGAGCAAGGCCCCCTGCCCAGAGACGATGGGCCCTACCTGGCGCACCAGGCCACTCCCGTAGGGACCGAGTAGCACGTCGACCCGATCGCCGAGCCAGCGCCTGTAGGAGTTGCAGGCTGTGGTTGCCGAGCCGGCGTCGTCGACGGTCTGCAACCGGATCTGATCCGCCGACGCCCACAGCTGGAGGCCGCGGGCAGCCTGGCGTCCTTGTAACGCGAGCGGGCCGGTGAGGCTCACGGTGGCTGCTGCGGTCACCATCATTGTTGTTGGCATAGCTTGCTCCCTCGATCCGCGATGTGATGATGGGGTAGAGATCTGCCAAACCAAGTTCAGCCGACGCGGAGATGACGATGTACCCACGGGCAGCGGCCGACGCCATCCACCATTCGACCAAGCACGGTACTCCAGCCGCCCACCCGCAACGGCTGGTGAGCTATCGGAGGCTCGACCCTGACAACGCCCCGACTCCGTTCAAGAAGTATCGAGACCTCCCGATCTCTCCGCTGTCGCGGGAGCTGGTCGACTCGACCTTGCCGGCAGTGAGGGTGCTGGGCGGCGAGCGGGGCAACCGGTCAGCGCTGGACGGGTCGCTGCTGGCAACCCTTCTCTACCTCGCTGCCGGCGTGACTCGGGTCACGGCTGGATCGGCTCGCGGGCGGATCTTCTTCCGTGCTGCCATGTCAGCCGGAAACCTCCATCCCGTCGAGGTGTATGTGATCGCCGGACCCGGTGTAGATGGTGTACCAGCCGGAATGCACCACTTCGCTCCCCTGGAATTCGGGCTGACGGAACTGCGGCGGGGAGACTTCCGGGCGGCGCTGTCGGTCACGGCGCCGGCGGCGTTAGTGCTCACCGGTCTCGTGTGGCGCACCGCCTGGAAATACGGCGAGCGGGGCTGGCGTCACCTCTACTGGGACGCCGGCACCATGCTTGCCAACCTGGTGGCCGCTGCTGACGCCCACGGCCTTGGCGTCCGCATCCTCAGCGGGTTCGCCGACGAGACAGTTTCCCGGTTGGTCGGTATAGATGGGGTAGAGGAAGTTCCCCTTGCCGTTGTGACGCTGGGATACGAATCTGGCGACGTCGAACCCGGGCCGATCTCAAACCGCGACCCCGCACCCCTTTCGGTCAATGTCGCTCCGGTGGCGCCCCGCCCGATGCGCCTACCGCTGCTGGTCGAAGCTCAGGCGGAAAGCACTCTCACCGCTGACGACGTCACCCGCTGGCGCCAGGCGGCCATTGCCGTGAGCTCCGAGATGCCAGCCCACATCGATCCGCCGCCCTCAGGTCCCAAAGAGCCCATCGAAGCGGTCATCCTGCGTCGGGGATCCACCCGGGTCATGCGCCACGAACCGGTCGCCCACAACGCGCTGGTCTGGCCGTTGGCCGCGGCCACCAGAGCGGTCCCCCTCGACGCGGCTCCGCGAGGCACATTGCTCGAGCACTATGTGAACGTCCATGCCGTCGACGGTGTGCGACCCGGTGCCTACCGGTGGGAGCATGGCGATGTGGAGTTCATCACAGGCGACGACTCGCCCCGGGAGATAGGCAGATTGCTGTGCCTCGACCAGCCGCTCGGCGGCGACTCGGCGTACACCGTGTTCCACAACGCAGCGCTCGACCCGATCCTCGACGTCCTCGGCTCCCGCGGTTATCGAGCGGCTCAACTCGAAGCCGGCATCGTCAGCGGCCGTCTCGCCCTCTCCGCGTTCGCCCTGGGCCTGGGTGCGACCGGGCTGACCTTCATTGACGATCTCGTGGCCCGCTACTTCCACACGACAACCGCGCCCATGCTGGTGACCTCGGTTGGTGTGCCAGACACGCCCCCAGCCCCAGCCGGTCGGCCCGGCGAGCCGGTAACTCTCCGCCGAAGGACCAGCTGATGGACCGCGCCTCGCTCCATTTCCAAATGGTCCCGCCGCTCACTGACAGCCTCGGCGATCAGGCTCCAGTAGACGGTGTCGGAGATCCGCCGTTTCAACGCCGGCAGCGCTTCTTTGCCGGGTTTTGCCCTCGGCGATCTTTCGGTTGCAGTAGGCCCGTCCCCAGCGTGTCCGGTCTCCTGGCACAAGGCAGCGGCTAACCGGAGGCGGATTCAACCCCTCCCTAGAAATGGACTACGGGGCACGTCAGGGTGCGGGTGACTCCCTCAACGGCCTGGATTTTGTTAACGACAAGCTTCCCGAGAGCATCAACGTCTGCCGCCTCCACCCGCACAATCACGTCGTAGGGGCCGGTAAGGACGTCGGCGGTGCCAACGCCAGGGATACGGCCGAGCTCCGCGGCTACCCGTGTCTGTTTCGCGATCTCGGTTTGGATGAGAACGTAAGCTTCGACCACTGCTTCTCCCTGAAGGCTCTCCCCGAGCTCAACCGTAGTCCCGCAGACGACAATACGGTAAGGGAAGAAGCCCCAGCCGGCGCAGGCCTGATGCAGCAGCTACGTGCCAGGACCTTCGCCAGGCTTGGCCCGCGGACAGCCACCCGCTCACCAACAACGCTCAAGAACGAACGAATTGCCTGGCCGCATCCGCCCCCTAACCGGCAGATAGGAGCGATCCTCGGGCTCGGTCATAACGCATCGTGGTCCGGGAGGTCGGCGTGCGACGCCGCTTCTTGGACGTCTCTGAGTGGGACGCCCGCGTCGAGGGCTGCGGTAATGAACGTGTGCCGTAACGAGTGGGGGCTGATCCGCTTGCCTATGCCGGCCCGCTCGCGGAGGCAAGCCCAACGTCTTTCCGAGCTCGAGGGCTGGTTGACCGCGTCTAGTTGCGGCAGGCCTTACTGCAATCCCCCTTGCATCGGCGGCTTGCAGGCCTCGGACGCGGTCAGCTGGCTGCATTGGCTCTTGACGCGGCCCACATTCTGAGGCTCTCTTAGGCAAAGAATTCGTCAAACGCGGCGGTATCCCGCATTTACGCCCAGAACTCCGCGATCTGACCCTCGGCGTTTATCCGATAGACCTCCACGCCCTACTGGTCGAAGCGCTTGCCGTCACGCCAGTGGTTCCAGTGAACCCGAGTGAATACCCACTCGTCAGTCGCCACGATTCCTTCCACCCCGATACTGAAGGTCGTAATCACCGGCTCCCCCGTTGCGGAGAACTCCGGGACGACTACTTCCAACAGCGCCATCGTCTCGGCCTCGTTGTGGTCGCCGGACAACCGATGCCTTCCCGGCACGTGCCAGACAAGGTCATCGGCCAGCATCTCGCGGATCGTGTCTGCGTCGCCCTTGGTGAACGCTTCGTACGCACGCCAATAACGCGCGAGGTTGGGGTGCTCCGACATGACTCCCTCGCTTTGGGCCGGAATTCCGAGCTGAGTATCAGTCAAGACGACCGCGCCGATCAAGAAGAACCGGCGTCCTGACCGCACATATCAGCCGCGCCGGCCCAGCCCTTTGCTCGTTCAGATGCGCTCTGGAACCGGCAATCGGTTTGCCCAGAGGCCGAGCAGGAAGGGCCGATCTGGACGGCTTGGAGGTGGGCAGGTTATTGCTCCTGATTGGGTGATCTGTTTCGACTCAGGAGCTGGGCTTGACATGGCGGTATCCCTGCCGAGCGTACGCTGGGTGCCATACGCGCCACACCAGCCCGACGACGAGAGCGAGACCCACCGCGGCGAGGTACCAGATGTTGTCTTTGGACTGGCGTTCAGCTGGCGCTGTGACGGCGGATATCTCAGAAGCAGGTGCCTCACCAAACGACGAGGCCTCAGCGATGGGCACACCCAACTCGGCCAACGTGTCCCGCAGCCCGTTGGGCGCTGCGAACCAGCCGATAACCCCGGATCCCCAACCCTCGAGGCCTTCTTGGGCGGGGGTATGGATAACTGGGCCGTTCTGGGCTTCCAGATAGATCAGCTGACGGATTGTGCGCTCACCCACGCTTTCACCTGGAGGGCCGGAGTTGATCCAGGTCAACGTATAGGCGGGCCCCAGCTCACCCGTCGGCTCCTCTAGCGGCAATGGATGATCGCCGGTTGCGTACCAGATCCCGGTCTGTTCCATGAGCTGGCTCACCAGGTCGGAATCGGCGGTGTCCATCAGCTCGATCGGTCGGGTCGATCCCAGGGCCGGTAACGGTGGCAGACTGGGGACCCTTCGCAACCGCAGGCTCACTGATTCCGACCACGAGCATTGCGACGATTGCTACGCCCACCACGACCATCACACGGGGCCTGCCCGCGGTGCTACTCCTCGATGGCATCGGCTCCACGTCCTTTCCAGGCGAGACTCAATCACCTCTTACTACACCGCCCACACGGTTCAGGTTCCCCTAGGGATGGCTGCACGGCCGAATAGCCGCAAAGGGCGAGCAAGACCTGCGGCATTGGTTGCTTGGGTCGCGGGATGATCTCGACCGGACTGGGTGAGCCGCGGCCCCAATGAGCTCGCGCCCCGTTCTAAGAGAGTGAGGAGTCCCTCTTCGAATCTGTACTCCCACCGCGTTGCAGCACTTCGTAACCGAGCGCCGAAGTGCCGAGCGGGGCCCTTTCTCATAGGGATCGTTTTCGAGCAGATCAGATGGTCGATAGGACACGTCGAAGCAGGATCCAGGAGGAGGCCGGCTCTGGTCGGCATTGATCGCCGGTCGCGCATCGTGGTGCACGTGGTTCGGCGTCGCCGCTCATTCATCGAGCTCGACGCTCTCGACTAGTACATCTTGGGATGATCACCCAACATCGGAAGCCCGGGAAGCTCGTCCGGTGTCTTCACCCTGTCAGCTCTGGTTTGAAGACGAGTGGTCCGGTGGTCTGGAAGCCGCCGCTGATGTAGAGCTGGCCGTGGATCCAGACCATGGCGTGGCGGTCTCGCTCCGCTCCCTCGGGTGCAGGTGGCAATGCAAACCATTGGCCTGTCTCAGGGTGATATGCGGCTCCATTTCCGAATTCGACCTCATCACCAAGCGTGCTCCCACCCCACAGCACGAAATACTGCCCTTGTCCAACTTGCCGTGGCATAGCGTCTAGGAGCAAGTGGAGCATTAGTGAGGGCACGCCACGAATCTGTGGCTGAGTTATAGGCGGCAACGGTGGGACCGGCCTCTGGTGACGCGGTCCCGGCGTAAACCAGCATTTCGTTGCCCGTCCACACCGCTTGAGGGTGAACCCCAGTCGCCAACGGGCTTCCGGCAAGTTCCCGCCAGCGATCCCTAGCAGGGTCGTAGCCGACACCGTCGTTGAGGATGCCCTCGCCAATGTCGTCGCATTGGCCGATGGAGGCATCGCATCCTCCCCAAACGACAAGGTCGCTTCCGGTCAGGCCGTAACCTCGAATGATCGTATTGGACCCGGTGGCAACGAGATCGAGGACCATTCGTCAGTTGTTGGATTGAAAGCAAGGCCCTCTCGATAGATGAGCATCTCAGTGCCGCTCCACGTGGCCGGTCCTGTGATGGCGTCGTCTCACGCATCCAGCCGTCGAGGCGGATCAGGAAGCGGACGCCACGAGTCTTCGGCGGGGTTGTAGGCAGCGCGGATCCGTTTGATCCCAGGACCGTTGTTCCCGCCCACGACCAGAAGCTCATCGCCGGTCCACACCATGGCGGCGTTCGCCCTCCACTCCAACCCGCTAGAGGCAATCCGAGTCGCCGTCCCGGTGACGGGGTCATACCGTTCGCCTGCGACAGTCGTTCCACGGTTCTGCTCAAAGACAACCAAGACCTCGTCGTGTGCGACGAACAACCTGGGAAGTAACTCGCTCCGACCAAGCGTGGTATCCGGCTGAAACCATGACCCCGCCCAGATGGAGGAGGGTTCCCCAAACGGATCACCACCTTTGGACGTGCCAGACATCGGCACATCCGTCACGACCTGTGTCATGGGCGACGACCCGGGCTCACACGCCGCGGCCAGCACCGCAGCTGCCACCACAATCAGCATCCTCCGCATGTGTTCTCCTTGGCAAAGCATTCGGGCGGATCGGATGAGCTGGGGTGCATTGCGATGAGTCTGGTCGGCTCAGATCATGCGGTGAGGGTCAGAAACTAAAGGTGCAAATACCGCTGGTCTGGCCTCGGGGAACGGGGCATGTATCTGATGAGGGTTCATCTCCGAGGTAGACGTCAGCCAGGTCGCTGTCGGCGACGACCGGGGTCAAGGCTCCTCCGAAGGGCAAAACGACGGCAGTGAGGTCCGGGTCGGAGAGCTGGTATCGCCAGATGACCGTGTGGGTCTGGCTGTACGAGTAGGAGGAGGCGAACAGCTGGGTTCCGTCGGGTGCCCAGGCGAGGTAATCGATGGTGGTGTCTGGGTCGGAGATCACGCTTCCTCTCCCGGACTGAAGGTCGACGATCCATACCGCCTCACCTTCCGATGAACCATTTCCGCCGACCATGGCAGCCAGATATCGCCCGTCGGGCGAGAAGCGGGCAAAGTATTGACCCACGAACCTTGCATACCCCTCGGGCGGAACGAACTCTTCGGAAGTAAGAGTCGAGGTGTCCGTCACCATTAGCCGTAAACACAGCCCGGGACACCAAGCCAGATACGCACCCCGCACGTCGGAGACAACACCCGGCCCGCCTTCCTCGAGAGGTGTGACCTTCCCGGTCGAGGCGTCCCACAGGTCGAGCCGGTTCCCAACCTCGAGGACCAGGCCACCCATGAAGCCCATTGCTGGGTAGCCGTCTCCCAGCAATGCGACAGGTTCAGTTATCCGTTCCCCGGAGACATTGACCTGCCAGACCTCGGGTTGGCCACCGCCGATTCTGCCGGCTGGGTAGTCGATCATCCACACCCGTTCCGGCTCGGCTGCCGGAACGAAGATTGTTGCCAGGCCCAGCGATGTCGGTTGCCGACTGGCGAGATCGACTGCGTAGATGTCAGACCAGCCCACTACCAGGCTGTCCCCGACTCGGATCATGCTGAAGGGTTCGTCGCCAGCCCGCTGACCCTCGACCACACTCCGCCCGGCCAGACGCCGATCCGGGTCCACCGCGGTAACGCCGTCGAGGCCGTCGTCGAACAGAAGCAGCGTTCCGGTCTTGTCATCGAAGATCGGACCCTCGGCCGGCAGAGACAATGTCGTGACCGTGGCCGCGGTCGCCATCGTAGAAGACGTTGACGCGGTCGTAGGCAATGACGTTTGAGTCACCGGTGTCGTCGTCTGAGGTCCGACCGTGGACACCGGTGCGTCGACGCCCGAGGCGGTGCACGCTCCGGCGAGCACCAGCAACAAGAGGAGTCGACCCACCCAATGTGTGGACATTTCCACGATTAGACGATCCGACGGGCTCCGAAGTTCATCAGCGCATAACACTACGATCCGATCAGTCGCTCCGAGCCCAGTCTCCGCACAGAACCGGCA
>JACCTH010000021.1 GCA_013812505.1 Acidimicrobiia bacterium
CACAGCCAAGACGACTTAGACCACATCGCCTCGCTCCTCAACGGACGCCCTCGACAAACCCTCAACTGGATGACACCATCAGAAGCACTAAACCAACTTGTTGCACTCACCCCCTGACGGCGCCTTCGTGTGGGGACAAATTTGGGCGAGAGAGCTAGTTGGAGAAGGACACCGCAAACGCCGAGGCCCAGCGGTTCATGAGCTCGCCGTAGTAGCGGCCGGCTTCGTCGAGGTTGCCCTCGGAGAGGGCGTTGATCGAAGCCCAAACATCGGCGACCGATTCATCGATTACGAGGACGGACGGGTCGAACATCTCGGCGACTCCGGCATAGTCGAGCTCGAGCATTGCCTCGGCGGGGAACTCCGCCAACCACAGACCCAGGTTGTTGACCTCCGCCACCAGGTTCTCCGGCAGGCCGGCGGCGATCATCACCTCGGCGGCGCGATTGACCCGCTCGAGCCCTTTGGCCAGGTTGGTTCGATACTGGATGAGAGCGAACCGTCCGTTGTCGGTATAGATGCGTTCGTTGGGGGCGAAGGGCACCAGCCAGCGGATGGGGACATGCCAGGCAGACGTGAGAATGTGCGAGCGAATGTCGGGCTCGCTCGCCCGCAGTCGTCGTAGCTCTCGCTCGGCTTGCCGAGCGACATCTTCGGGAATGATCACGGCTTTGCCGAACACTTCCAGATGATGGGACAGAGCCAGCACTCCTTCCAGCATGCGCAGGTGCGGCCGCCGCGGGCACACATAGCGTCTGCCTTTCCAGTCGGTGATCCAGGCGTCCTCGATCATCGACTCGCCGATAAAGCCATACGGTTCCCAGCGACGGGGACGGCGCGGCGAAGTAACGGAGTGAGGCTCCCACGCTCTGATCTGATCCTCAGGCAAATAGACGCGCAGAAAGGACGATTTGATCATCGCCAATTCATCCTAAGGGCAGGTGCTGAACACCCGAGGGGCCGTTAGACTCGCCCTCGAAAGGAGTAGTGCGGCTTCGCTGGAAACCACGCTTTTGGTGATCTTCTTTCTTTCTAAGTCGAGGGGGGCCCTTCAGTGATGGAGTGGATGCGACGCGACCTCCATCATGGCGACCTCGGCTTGAGCGACGACGACCTCCGCGAGATGTATCGGTTCATGCTCCTCGCCCGCCGCGTCGATGACCGGATGTTTGCTCTCAATCGCCAGGGCCGAGCGCCGTTTGTCGTGGGTTCGTCGGGACACGAAGCGATCCAGGTGGCTTCGGCGATGGCCCTCGATCGCGATAAGGATTGGGTGCTTCCCTACTACCGGGATATGGGAGTGGCCCTCGCCTGGGGTCTATCGCTCCTCGACATCTTCCGGGCGGTCTTTGCCCGAGGCAACGATTCGTTCTCCGGAGGCCGACAGCTTCCCAATCACTGGTCGAGCCGCCCCAAGCGCGTGTTCACCCAGTCATCGTGCATCGGGACGCAATACCCGCACGCCGTCGGGATCGCCAAAGCCCTCCAGATCAAAGGCGACAACGCCGTCGTTGCGGTTTATGGCGGGGAGGGTTCCACCTCAGAAGGCGATTGGCACGAGGCTGTCAACTTCGCCGGCATCCATCGGCTGCCGGTGCTCTTCATCGCCGAGAACAACGGGTATGCGATCTCGGTCCCGAGCAACGACGAGGTTGCCGGATCAATTCATGGCCGCGCGATTGGCTATGGAATGAAGGGTTACCTGATCGATGGCAACGACCCTCTGGTCGTTTATCGAACCGTGCGCGAGGCTGCCGAGCGAGCCCGAAATGGCGAAGGCCCGAGCTTGATTGAGGCCGAGACCTATCGCTACTACGCCCACACCTCAGATGACGACGATCGGCTCTATCGGACCCGGGAGGAGGTCGAAGAGTGGCGTCGGCACGACCCGGTGGTGACGCTCAAGCAATACCTGATCGAAGAACGGCTGCTTTCCGAATCGGACGAGGAATTGATCGCCAAAGAAGTCGTGGCCGCGGTCGCGGCCGCGGTCGAGGAGGCCGAAGCAGGGCCGCGGCCCGACGACCCCTACAGCCATGTGTATGCCCGAGTGATCGAGCTCGCGCCCGCGGCCCTCTATCCCGAACCGGCCGTGATTGGACCCGAGGTCAATCTGATTACCGGCATCAACCGTGCGATTGGCGACGTCATGGCTTCACATCCGGACACCGTCGTCTTCGGCGAGGATGTGAGCGGCGCCAAAGGCGGGGTGTTCAAAGCCACCCAGGGCATCTCCGATCGCTTCGGAGAGGCTCGGTGTTTCAACACCCCCATCTCCGAGTCGTTGATCGTTGGGCTCGCCGTCGGCATGGGCGCCACCGAGGTTCGCCCATTAGCCGAAATCCAGTTCGCCGACTACATCCACCCCGCTTTCGATCAAATCGTGTCCGAGGCATCTCGGATCTCCTATCGATCCAACGGCACATGGTCGTGTCCGATTGTCATCAGAGTCCCGTTCGGCGCGGGGATCCACGGCGCGCTTTACCACTCGCAGTCGATCGAGACCTACTACGCGCACGTTCCCGGCCTCAAGGTCTTGGTGCCGTCGAACCCTGCCGACTTCAAAGGGCTCTTGGCCTCCGCGGTTGAGGATCCGGACCCGGTTCTCATCCTCGAACCCAAGAAGCTGTATCGGCTTGGCAAGGGTCCCTACCCGGAGGGCGACTACAAGGTTCCCATCGGCCGCGCCGCGATTCGCCGCAATGGAAGCGACATCACCATCCTCACCTATGGGGCGATGGTCCATTTCACGATGGAAGCACTGGGCCCCCTCACCGAGCTCGAAGTTTCTGTTGAAGTGATCGACCTCCGCAGCTTGCGGCCGCTCGATTGGCCGACGATCGAGGCGTCTGTGCGCAAGACCGGTCGGGTGCTAATCGTCCACGAGGCCAACGAGTTTCTCGGTTTCGGAGCGGAGCTTGCGGCCCAGATCGCCGACAAGGCCTTTGAATGGCTCGATGCGCCGATTCGTCGATACGCCCTCGGCGACCTGCCGGCGATGCCCTACGCACAGGAATTGGAAGACATGGTTTATCCGAACCCCGAGGGGATCATCCGCCACGCCTTGGAGCTGGCCAAGTACTGACGGCGAGAACGTCGCATGCCCAAAGACAACTTGCCCGTGAATAAGCCAAGAGGTATTGAACTGCTCGAGCCCGAGATGCGCCCGGAGCAGAGCGACCTTCGAGCTGGTGCGGGCCGACACGTCATCACGATCGTTGGTCTTGCCGTGGTCGTCGGGCTCGGGCTCATGCTCCTCCCCGACCCGGCTCCTCTCGACACCAACCTCGAAGGCGCCTTGCCCGCCCCGGTGGTCGCCACCACCTTGCCCCAGCCCGAGCCGGTGGCAATAGGGCTGATCGGGCTCGATTCTTTTCCGTTGCAATTTGAGCCCAGCCTCGAGGGCTACGTGCGCCTAGCGGGTCCCGCTTTTGGCAACGGATCGTATTGGATGATCGGTACCGGGGAACAGCCCACCCTCCTCACTTCCTCCGATGGCGTCGCGTGGAGCAGAGCGGGACCATTTCCGGCCGACGACGAGCGTCTAGTCGCCATACATCGGCTCATCGGCCACCAAGGAGTTCTCATCGCCGTCGGCACCGAGGGAAGTCAAAGTCTTGATGAGGATCCCCTTCAACGCCTCCAAGTTTGGCGATCGGCCGACGGTGTCACCTGGATTCCGGAAGAGGTCGCCAGCGGATCGACCTTCCTAGATTCGAACATGACAGTCGACGGTCAGCAGATTGTCGTCACCGCCTCGGATGCGATCGGCCATGACCACCTCTACCGCTCGTCGTTCTTCGGCCTCTGGCAAGAGATCGCCATCACCTTTTCGACCGCGAACGGGATCATTCGCGCTCCTGATGGCGGCTTCCTGCTCAGCACAGGCGAGGGCTCGATCCTCACCTCGGCGAATGGAGTGAACTGGAGTCCCAACACCTCCTTTGACAACGGCATGTACTCGCAATGGAACGACCAAGTCGTTGGCACCGACAACGAGAGCGGGCAATTGATGATGCGGGTAATCGGCGAAGAAGGCGCCTCAGTGACCGAGCTCCCCGACTCTCTCGAAGGCTGCCAGGTGCGGGGCGGGCCCGCCGGACTGCTAGCACTCTGCCCAAGTGAGAGCGGCTCGGCTTTCAACCTGTATCTCAGTGAGAACGGGTTGCTTTGGCAGCGGTCGCAATCAGCCATCCTCACGGATGAGCTCATCTACCTGGGCTATACCAACGCGGGCTTTCTCATCGCCACCGAGGGCCTCGATGGAACCTTGCTCGTGGCGAGAGCGGCGCTGCCCTAATAACCGGGCGGCCGGCGGTCGAACCAGGGCCGTGCTCGCTCCAATTGGCCGGCAACCTGAAACAGCAATCGGTCGGCCCCGTACGGAGCCACGAATTGCACCCCGACCGGAAGGCCGTCGGCCGAGGTGTGGAGCGGCACCGACATCGCCGGCTGGCCGGTCATATTGAAGAGCGGAGTGTTGGGAATCGTTTCAGTCACCGTCTTGCTCAGGTGGCGATAGAGAGCCAAAAGGGCCGGGCCGACCGGTGTACGTCGCAAAGTCTCCATCATCCGCCGCTCGGTCGTGCTCGGAGCGAGGTCTCCGTGACGCCAGGGCACGCGGGCAAGCGTCGAGGTGACCAGCAGATCGAACTGCTGGTGGAAACGGCCCATGTCGCGACCCGCCATGCGCACCTGGGTGAGGGCCGCGGCCAGGTTTTCGGCGCTGAGGTGACGACCCACCGCCCCCAGAATCCACGTGAGCAGCTCGTAGTCCTTAGGGTCGGGCTTCGACTTGCCGCTCATTCGAGTCGTCTCGGTGATCCCTTGAGCGGTGGAAGCCGCCACCAGGGTCAAGAATGCTTCCATCCACGCAGCTCGCTGCACCGGTACTTCGACATAGGAAACCCGATGACCCAGCGACTCGAGAAGGCGGCCGGTTTCGTGGACAGCGATCCGGCATTCCTCCTCCATCGTTTCGCCCAAGAGCGGATCGGTCGACAAGGCCACCCATAGCGATGGAGGGTCGACGTCGACCTGCGCTCGGAACGTTCCCTCATGAACCGGAGCGGTGTAGGGATCGCCCGGTTCGAAGCCGGCGATGGCATCGAGGATTCCGGCGGAGTCTCTTACCGAGCGGGTCAGGGCGTGCCCGCTGCTGAGACCGAACCAACTTTCCCCGAGGATGGGCCCGGTCGGCACTCGTCCCCGGCTGGGTTTCAACCCGAAGAGCCCGTTGACCGACGCCGGGATTCGAATCGAGCCTCCCCCATCCGAGGCGTGGGCAACGGGCACCATTCCTGCTGCCACCGCCGCACCGGCGCCACCCGACGAGCCTCCCGCTGTGCGCCCTCGGTTCCAGGGGTTGGCCGTGACCCCATAGAGGTCGGGCTCGGTCACCGGGGCAAGGCCGAATTCGGGGGCGGCCGTTCTCCCCAGGACTACAAGGCCGGCCGCCTCGAACCGATCGACAATCGTTGCGTTCCAGTCGGGGATAAAACCCGACATCGAGCGCGACCCCATGGTGAGCGGGGCCTGGGCGTATTCCGCGCCGAGGTCCTTGAGCAAGAACGGCACCCCGCCGAACGGTCCGTCATTGGGCCCGTGCTCGACTCTGGCCAGGGCACGGTCGAAAAGCTTGATGACCACCGCGTTGAGGAGAGGGTTATGGGCTTCGATTCTGGAGATGGCCTCATCGACCACCTCGCGCGCTCCCACTTCCCCGCGTCGGATCAAGCCGGCGAGACCGGAGGCGTCGTAGTCGGTGTACTCGGCAAAACCCACAAGAGCCAGGGTATCGGCTCAGGCTGCTGTGCAGATTTTCATTGCCCCCAGCAAAGAGAATCGACACAGAGCCTGAGTCCTCCTGGTTCTGTGCAGATTTTCTGTGCCCACACCAATGAAAACGACACAGTGGCCTAGTTACCCTTTCCGAGTGATGAGAAGGTTGCTCGTGCTGGTCGTTCTCCTCCTGGTTGTGGCATGCGACACGGCGGATGTTGCCGGACAAGCGGTCACCGACTTGGCGGACACCGCTCAACTAGCCGAGATCTTCAACTCCGCCGAGCCTGATACCACGCAGTTGATTCTGCTCCTGTCCCCTACTTGAGGGGTTTGTCAAGCGGGCGCCCGTGCGGTGCAAGAAGACATCCTCAACGAGAATCCGACGGCCACCATCGCCGTCCATGTCATTTGGTTCTCGGTCCTGGGCGGGGACCAACGCTCCGAGATCAGGACCGAACTGGTCGACGACCCTCGAGCGATGCACAACTGGGATGACGATCGTGAGATCAGTGCCTTCTTTGGCGACCATGCCGAGGAGCTCGGCCTTCCCTCATCGGGCCAGCTCTGGGACGCGTATTTGCTTTTCGCGCCTGGGGCTACCTGGGAGGACACTCCGAATCCGCTAGTGGCATGGGGCGCACCAGTGGTCAACGAAAAAGAGCGGCTCCTGACAGAGTTGAACGGTCTGCTTGCGAGCGCTCCCTAGTCGCGTCGGCAGGTTCGGGCTTACCATCTCCGATTCGTCATGCGATCCCTGCTGAGCCAACTATCTGACCGGGTCGGGGCGGCGTTTGCCGCCGAGGGGCTCGATCCCGGTCTCGGCCAGGTCCTCGTCTCTTCACGCCCCGAGCTCGCCCAGTTCCAATGCAACGGCGCCATGGCCGCAGCTCGGCAGGCCGGGCGTCCGCCACGCGAGCTCGCCGAGGCCGTCGCCGAGAAGCTTCGAGCCGACCCGGGGCCGCTCGAACAGATCGAAGTGGCCGGCCCGGGATTTCTCAACCTCCGCATCGATGACCGGTTCCTCGCCGAGTTAATCCACGAGAGTGGCGCCGACCCCCGGCTCGGGGTGAAAGCCGCTTCACCCTCGCTGACGGTGCTGGTCGACTATGCCGGCCCCAACGTTGCCAAAGCCATGCACGTCGGCCATCTGCGCGCCACGATCATCGGCGACTCCCTCGCTCGCCTCTTCCGCTTCCTCGGCCACAAAGTGATTCGTGACCCCCACTTCGGCGACTGGGGATTGCAGATGGGCCAGGTGATCGCCGCCATCGAAGAGCAGCGGCCGGACCTCCCCTTTTTCGACCTCGAGAGCGACGGCCCATATCCCGATACCTCCCCGGTCACTCTCGATGATCTCCAGGAGATCTATCCCCGTTCTTCGGCAAGGACCGAGTCCGACCCCGAGTGGGGTGAACGGGTCCGCCAGGTCACGGTCGATCTCCAGCAGGGCCGGCCGGGCTATCTGGCCCTGTGGCGGCACATGAAACGTGTCTCCGAAGAGTCACAGCGCCAGGACTTCTCCGCCCTGGGCGTCGAATTCGATCTTTGGTTCGGCGAATCGGACGTAGCCGAATTGGTGTCGCCGTTGATCACCGACCTCCGAGAGCGGGGTCTGGCCGAGGAGAGCCGCGGGGCATTGGTGATGCGGGTCGAGCTCCCTGATGACAAGCGCGACCTTCCCCCCCTGATCCTGGAAACATCTCGGGGGGCGGTCCTGTATGGCACCACCGATCTGGCGACGATCCTTCATCGGGTGCGCGACCTCGGAGTCGACCTTGCTCTCTATGTAGTCGACGCTCGGCAGTCAGACCATTTCGAGCTGCTCTTTCGCGCCGCCCGCAGGTCTGGTTACGCGCCCGATGACGTCGGGCTCGAGCACATCCGCTTCGGAACGATGAACGGGCCTGATGGCCGGCCTTTCAAGACTCGCGCCGGTGGGGTGGTGTCGCTTGCCGATCTGATCGAGTTGATGACGGCAGCGGCCCGTCGCCGGCTTGACGAAGCCGACCTTGCCCGCTCTTATCCGCAAGCAGAACGAGAGGCCATCGCCCGTCAAGTCGGAGTGGCGGCTTTGAAGTTCGGCGACCTGATCAACAACCGCGTATCCGATTACAGCTTTGACCTCGAGCGCTTTTCGTCGTTCGAGGGCAAAACCGGCCCCTACCTCCAATACAGCGCCGTACGGATCCGTTCGATCCAGCGACGGGCAGCCGGCCTAGGGATGGACCCTGGACTGGTGCTGCCTCCTACAGTCGAACCCGAGCGGAATCTGATGCTCACACTGCTCCAGCTGCCCGAGGTTCTGGAGCGGGCCGGGGTATTGCGAGCACCCAACCACATTGCCGAGTACGCCTTTGAATTGGCCGCGGCTTGGAATCGCTTCTACGACGCGTGCCACATCATCGACGAAAGGAACGCTGAGCGCCGAGGGGCGTGGCTGGCTCTCGCCGATCTCACGCTTCGCACTCTCACCACTGTCCTCGATCTGCTCGGGATCGAGGTGCCGGAGCGAATGTGATCGAAATCCGCCGGGGCCGTCTCGAAGATCACGAAGCGATAGCGGCAATTGCCACCGACACATTCGAGTGGGGGGATTACGTCGCTTCTGTCTATCCGGAATGGCTCGAGGAAGCCGACGGCGAGGCGCTCGTCGCGGTCGACGAGAACGACCAGGCAATCGCCGTTGTGCACGTGCGCCTCTTGGCGCCGCAAGAAGGTTGGATCTCAGGGGCGAGGGTGGCGGGTGATCACCGCCGCCAAGGGGTCGGCTCCTTGCTCAACCAGGCGGCACAAAGCTGGTTGCAGAACCGGGGAGCGGTGGTCGCCCGTTTGACCACCGAGGAAGACAACAAAGCGGCGCGGTCTCAGGTGGAGAAGCTCGGCTATCGCCCCGTGGCCAATTTCATCCACGGCCACCGGTCATTTCCGCCCCTCGGAGTCACGAACGGACGACCGCGGCCGGCGCTCGCGGAGCGTGCGAACGGACGACCGCGGCCGGCGCTCGCGGAGCGTGCGAACGGACGACCGCGGCCGGCGCTCGCGGAGCGTTTTGATCTCGCCCCAGCCGCGGAAGCGGAGCCGGCGTTCGTGGTCTTTTCGAGCGGCGGGCTGGCCCGCTCGGCCCACGGTCTCTTTGCCTCCGACGGCTGGAACTTTCGTCGCCTGCACCACGCCGACCTGGTCAGTGCCGCGCGGCGACGCCAGCTTTGGACCTGCCCCTCGGGTTGGGTGGCAATTCGCCCGTCCGAGGAGAGGATGTGGGTGAGCCTCTTGGTCACTAGCGCCGAAGATTCCCGAGGAGCGATTCGAGCCTTGGTTGATCTCGGCGAGGAACACGGTGTGGAGTCGATGGAGCTGATCGTGCCTCGAATCGGGTGGCTAGAAGAAGCCTTAGCAAGCGAGTGGGTAATGCTTGCCTACCCCAACGTGGTCTACGAGCGACCGCTCCCTTAGCTAAGAAGGATCAACGCCATGAGCCACACAACGAACATGGCGGGCAGCTCCACCTCGATCCCCTCGTCGCCGAGCAAGACCGGATGCCGCAGGATCCAGGCCAGGGGAACCCCGATGAGAGGCACGGGCCAAAGCCCGCCGACTCCCGCCAAGCGCATCAGCTCGACTCCTTTCGCCAACGGAGCGGGAAAATCCTCCACCAGCGGACGGAGTACACCAGCTGCGTAGATCAGGCCAATCCCCACCACTACCGAGCTCAGCGCTCTCGTCACGGCTCGTTCCAGTTCGTTGTGGACGAACGCGCGATTGTTACGCCGGGCCGGTCCCTCAGAAGCGATTCCCATGAGAAAGGCGCCGGCCACTCCGAGGACCATCGCCGTCACCAGCCCGGTTCCCGTCGACAGGTCGGTCTCGCGATCCACCAAGCCGAAACCGGCGAGCACCAATGCGATCCCGAGCCCGCCAAGCGCGGCGCCCAGCGTGTAGAGACCGAGATCGAGCATCGTGGCGAACGAGTTGGTGATGAGGCGGAGGTAGTAACGCCAATCCTCGCCTCGTGCACGGCCAACCGCCGAATCAGTCATCACAGAAGGACATGATCGCTGCTGGAGCGTATCGACTCAAGATAAAGCTCGACGGGATGGGCGACGCGATAGCCTTTCGGCAGGTGTGAACGCAGTTGCATCTCACAGCCCGGGTTGGCGCTGGCGATGAGTGTGGTCGTGGCTGCGCTCGCGGCCAAAGCAGCGATACGTTCGCCGAGTTGATGCGAAGCCTCCGGATGGGTAAGGCTGTAAATCCCGGCGGCGCCGCAACAGATTCCGTCGGGGTCGGCATCGACCGTGGCCAGTCCCGCCGCCGCCAGTATCTCCCGCGGGGCGGAAGTGATGCGCTGGGCATGTCGCAAATGACAGGGATCGTGGACTACGACGGCTTCGCCGGTGACGGGTAGCCGCGGGAGGGCGCCTTCGGCAATGAGCCTCGCGATGAGCTCGGTGATGTCAAGGGTTTTGGCGGCGAGAGCGGCACCCTCGCTATTGAGTTTGTCGTAACCCTTGAGGTGGGCGCTGCATCCCGCTGCCGTCGCCACAACCACGTCCGCGGAGGCGAAGGCGGCCACGTTGGCGGCGGCCAAGCGCCTTCCGGACTTGATGTTGCCATCATGGACTGCCAGCGCACCGCAGCAGGTCTGGCTCGCAGGGGTCACCACCTGATAGCCGGCGAGGTCCAGGAGCTCGATTGCCGCCTGATTGACATTCCCGAACCATTTGTCCATGACGCACCCGACCAGGAGCCCTACCCGCGGGCCGTTCACGATCTGGGCCCGACGGGGACGAGCCTGGAGTCCTCGCAGCCCGCGTAATGAGCGCTGGGCGGGTCCCTCCCTCAGCAGCGATGGACCCAGCTTTTGCAAGAGCTTGATGAGGTCGGTCGCGACACCGACGATGCCTCGGTTGGGAATCACCCGACCAAGGACGAAGTGGCGAAGCCCGCGGCCGACGGTCGGGTGGGCAGCAGCCACCTCGGCGCGGGCGCCTTCCATCGCCCGGCCGAAGGGCACCATGCTCGGGCACACTGCTTCGCAGGCGCGGCAGTTGAGGCAGAAAGACATCGCCTCCTCGAATTCATCGTCGATGGCGATGACTCCCTCCGCCACCCCTCGCATTGCTGCGAGACGCCCGCGCGGCGACGCAGTTTCGAGGCCGGTTAGCCGGAAGGTCGGGCAGTGCGGGAGGCATAGTCCGCAAGCCACGCAGGCGTTGAGCTCGGCGGTCGTCGGGGCGAAGTCAGTGCGCCAGACCTGCGCAGTCATCAGATTCGTCCGGGCAGCCGCCCCGGATTGATCACCCTTTGAGGATCGAAGGCGGCGATCAACTTGCGCTGCAGGTCGAGCGTTGGCGGCGGGGTTCCCCACGGGTCGAAGCCGTCGTCCGCAGCACGGGTGACGATGAGAGCGCCGCCGACTGCCTCGGCTTTTGAACGAAGCATCGCCATTCCGTCGCTTGAGGGAGCCGCGATGGTGATCTCGCCGATGCCTACCTGATGGATGAAGTCTGCATCGGCCGGCATGCCGGCAATGAGACCCGCCGCGGTTTGAGGAGGAACCCTGAGCGAAAAAGCCCAGGTGCGGTAGGGCACGGCTGGCCAGACGAGCTCGTTTTGGGTTTCGCCTCCGAGCCGCGTCACCTGATTACCAACTTCGGCCTCGGTGCCACCCAGGTAGATCTTCGTCGAGGAGCGGTCACTCAACACCGCCAGCGGACGATGAACGTCGACCAGCCGGCCGGGCTCGATCGTCAATGTGGCGGTTGAGCGCGGGGTGGGCCACAACTTGAGACAGCACGAGACGATGACGCCGAGCGACCCGAAGGAGCCGACAACCACCCGCGGCAAGTCATAGCCGGTGACGTTTTTCACTACCCGGCCGCCGCCCTTCACGATCCGGCCGTCACCAGTCACGGCCTGCACCTCGAGGATTCGGTCACGAGTCGGGCCATAGCGAGCGCGGCGGAAGCCGGAGACGCCTGCGGCCATCATGCCGCCCACTGTCCCCCCTCCTGGATCCTCAGGGAGCACCGCGGTCTGGCCGCGGGTGGCGAGTAGTGCTTCGAGATCGGCGATTTTCACGCCACCCTCGACGACGACCGTGAGATCGTCAGGTTCCCAATCGATCACCCGGGCGAGGTGATCGGTGAAGATCACCAGATCGGGATCGACGCGGTATCCGATTCCCTGGTGGGTGCCACCTCCCCAGATCAGCGTGTGGCGTTTCTTAGCGGTCGCCTCTGCCAGCGTTTCTGCCATCTCGTCGATGGAGCTGGGATGAAGTGTTTCGACTCCTTCGCCCAATAGCGCTCGACTCGCAACCTCGGTTCGGGCGGCGCGAATGCTCACACCCAGGCTCCGGGCGGGACTGATGCGCCGAGATCGAAGCAGCGAGCGCCGGTTGGCAGCACCTTTCCGGGGTTGAAGCGATTGTGCGGATCGAAAGTTTCCTTGATCCGCGCCTGCGCATCGAGGTCGGTGGCGCTGAACATCAACGGCATCAGATCGCGTTTCTCCCTGCCGATCCCGTGCTCGCCGCTCAGCACTCCACCCACTGCAACACAGGCTGCGACCAACTCGTCCGCGGCCTGTTGCACCTTCTCGGTCATCCCCGGAACCGAAGCGTCGAAAACCATCAATGGATGCAAGTTGCCGTCGCCGGCATGAAACACATTGAGCATTTGCAACTCGTGACGGGCCCCGATCTCGTAGACCTTGGCCATCGTCTCGACCAGACGAGTGCGGGGAACGACGGTGTCGTGGAGGTAGTAGTTGGGGGCCGCCTGCGCCACCGCTCCAAACGCGGCTTTGCGACCTTTCCAAAGCAGCGCTCGCTCGCTGTCATCGGCCGCCATCCGCACGTCGCGGGCATGGTGAGCGTGAGCAACCTCGGCCATGACCTTGGCCTCGGCTTCCACCGCCGCCGTGTCGCCGACGACTTCGGCCAACAGGATCGCGGTCGCGTCGGTGGGGAGCCCGGCGTGGAGCCAGTTCTCGACTGCCCGAGTGATCGCTTGGTCCATCATCTCGAGCGCCGCCGGCACGATCCCGGCGGCGATGATTCCGGACACGGTGGCGGCCGCGTCGGCAATGGAATCGAAGGAGCAAAGCAGCGTGCGCACATCGGGAGGATTGGGAAGCAGCCTGACCAAGATCTTGGTGACGATGGCGAGCGTTCCCTCGGAGCCGACGAGGAGGCCGCGCAGATCGAGCCCGATCGGGTCGGGCGCCGCCGAACCAACCATGGCGACCGACCCGTCGGCAAGGACCACTTCGAGGGCGAGCACATGGTTGACGGTCGATCCCTCGGCAAGGCAATGCGGGCCTCCCGAGTTGTTGGCGACGTTGCCGCCGATGGTGCAGGCGGCCTGGGAGGACGGGTCGGGCGCGAAGTGGAGCGCGTAAGGCTCGGCGGCCTTCGACAAATCGAGGTTGATCACCCCTGGTCCGACCAAGGCGGTTCGGTTGTCGGGGTCGATCTCCTCGATCCGGTTCATCTTGGTCGTGACGAGCACGATGCCCCCCTCAGTGGCGACGGCGCCGGCAGCGAGCCCGGTGCCGGCGCCTCGAGCGACCACCGGCACTTCGTGGCGGTTCGCAATCTCAACGACTCTTACGACCTCCGCGGTCGTCTCGGGTAGTACGACCACCGCCGGTTGTCCTCGATACACGCCCGCGTCTCGGCCGTACACGTGAAGCGCGAGCGGCGTCTGAAGCACGCGCTCGGCGTCTAGGGCGGCGATTAGTTCGTCATACATAGGTCGTTTTTATCACCAAATCGGCCCCTCCAAGGACCCGATCGGTCGCGAAAACGATTTCGCCTGCACTGCACCATGGGCTTCAGTCACCTTCCGGGCCACCGTCCACGGCTGTGAGAAGATCTCGAAGTCCCAGACCTCGACTACGACAAAGCCCATCCGCTCGTGACGTGCTCGCCGTTCGGCATCGGCGTTTCGATCGGTCAGTGATGTGTGATAGCGCTCGCTCATTGCCTCGACGATCAGCGGGCAGTCGTCGGCGAGAAAATCGACACGTCCGCTCCAGTTCTCATCGCCGACGTCGACCTGGCGTCGAAACCGGATGCCGTGCGGCGACATGATCTGGTCGAACCTTGACTCGAGATTCGAGGCTGGCGGCACCCATTCGCCTGGCCTTTGTTTCCGAATCTTTCGCATTAATACAGTGCCGTTGCGTCCCGACCTGCCAAGCCGAAGAATCAGCTCATCGAAGAGCCGCCCGTTGATCAGGCGCAATGACCAGGCCGAATCGACTGCGCGAGCCACTCGGTCGGGAGAAATACTGCCAGCCATCTGGAAGAGCGCGAATCCGGGAGAGACGACGGGAACGAGCCGGTGAACCTTCTGGCACCAGTCCGGGATAACCGTGGAATGGTGAACCTTGATTCCATGGTCGGGCTGCCGCCAGTGATGTACTCGTTCAATCGACACGTGGATCTTTTCGAGGCGAAACCCGGCTAGACCCCACCAGTATCCGGCCGTCGTATGAGAGATGTGGGCACCTTCGCCGACCTCGAGAACTGCTGCGATCAGCTGTTGCGCAGGCGTAGAAACACTGCCCGCGAGTCTCAGCACCTGATCACTCAGTGGCTCTAGGGCGCCGGTGTCGACACGGTAGCGAATCGCCTTCTGGGTCACGCCCGCAGCGAGAAGCTGACGGCGACTCACCAACATCTCTTGGCGGCGAGCGAACTGGCGAATGACTTCGTCGCTCTGCATTTCCCGAGCGTGTCGCGCGACAAGTGCGATTGGAAGAGTGATGTTCTCGCTTGGATTTCGCGAGAATCGGCCGGCATGCTGGCCGATTCGGTTTTCGCTACCAAATCGGCCCCAGCAGGGGGCGGTTTGGTGATAAAAACGCTGCTAGGACCTCCCGTAGCCGCCGCCACCTGGGGTGCGGACGAGGAGGCGGGTGCCGGGCGACACGGTGAGGGTGGTCTTGGCCGGCAACCGTTCCGGGGAGGCGCCAGGTCGGAGGAGCCAGTCCTCTCCGCAAGCGCCGGGTCCGCCCCCGGACAGGCCCCAGGGCTGGTGACGACGGCGTTCTCCGATCAAGGAGAGCTCGCACTCCTCCAGGAACTCGATCTCGCGCTCGAGCCCTTCCCCGCCACGAAAGCGGCCCTCGCCGCCGGAGTCGCGCCGGAGCGTGTACCGAGTCACCCGAAACGGATAGTGCTGGTGTAGCGACTCGACGGGCGTGTTGGCGGTGTTGGTCATCCCGGTGTGGATCCCCGATTGTCCCGCTTTGGTGGGACGTCCACCTTGACCTCCGCCCAGCGTCTCGTAGTAGGCGAAGCGCTCGTTCCCGATCAAGACGTTGTTCATGGTGCCCTGGCTCGCCGCGGGGACCCGTTCCGGTGCCGCCCCCGCCAACGCGCCCAGCAGAACATCGGCGATCCGTTGGCTGGTCTCCACGTTTCCAGCCGCCACTGCCACTCCATCGATCGCGTTCACCAATGAACCCGGCGGCGCGGTGAGACGCAGCGGCCGATAACAGCCTCCGTTGGCCGGGATCGTCGGGTCAGTCGCCACCCGCACGGCGTAATAGAGACACGATCGAGTGACTGCCTCAACCGCGTTCAGGTTCCCCTTGATTTGGGAATCAGTGCCCGTGAAGTCGGCAACGAGCTCGCCGTCGCCCACCGTCACCGCCACTCGGATCGCGAGGTCGACTTCGCCCCATTCGATCCAATCCTCGAAGGCAAAGGTGCCTTCGTTCAGATTCGCCAGCGCGGATCGCATTCGCCGCTCGCCATAGTCGAGCAACGCCCTGGCCAAGTCGAGATATCCAGAAACGTCGTCGCCGGCCACCTCGGTGAGGCGCAGCGCCCCGAGCTCATTGGCCCCGAGTTGAGCCGCCAGATCTCCCGCTCTCTCGCGTGGGGTTCTGGTTGCCCGGAGGAACGGTTCATGGAACTCCTCGAGCCAGCTCCCATCTCGGACCGCGGCCATCGGGGAGACAACATGGCCTTCCTGCACGAGCCGGGTGGCGAAAGTCGGCATCGAGCCCGGCGCTTCGCCGCCGACGTCTGCGTGATGGGCCCGATTGGCAACCCAGCCGATGAGAGCCGAGCGGACAAAAACCGGACGGACCAGGGTTAGGTCATTGAGATGAGTGCCGCCTGCGAACGGATCGTTCACCGCATACTGCAGCCCGGGCACCGGGTTGAAGCGCTCGATGACCGCCGACACCGAGGCGGGCATCGAGCCAAGATGTACCGGGATGTGCTCGGCTTGCGCGACCATCTCTCCGGCCGGATCGAAGATCGCGACCGAGCAGTCGGCCCGCTCTTTGATGTTCGGTGAGTGGGCGGTTCTTCGCAGCACATCCCCCATCTCGCTGGCCACCGCCGCTATGCGGTTACGAAACACCTCAAGGGAGATCGGATCGATCACCAAGTGATCTCCATCGTGCCATCAGCGAGGACGATCAGTCGCTCGCCTTCGTCTAGATAGATCGTCGCATTCGGGCCTTCGATGAGCCTTGGGCCCTCGAGCTCTGATCCCGGATCGAGCGTTCCCCGGACTTGGCTCCAACTGAGCACTGCGGGCGCAGTGGCGGCCAACCGCACGGTCACGACTTCGAGCTCCACGTCGCTCGTGACAAAGCCGTTCCGGGCCCGATGGGCGGTTTCAAAATCGACGCGCAAACGACCGCTGCCGCGGACGTATTCCACGGGCGTCTCATGTGATTGCCCGCGGTAGCGAACATCGATGGAGACGCTCACCTCGTTGGTCTCCACCCCCAACACTGCGGCCATCTCTTCGCGCGCTCGATCTTCGAGGCGTGCAATGGTGTCATCGAGGACCTCGGTCTCGACGCCAATCACCGAGTGCGTGACGTCATGTCGCATAGGACTGAGGAGAAGGCCCAACGCCGAGAACACGCCCGGATGCGGTGGGACCAGGACGGCGGCCATGCCGAGCGCCCGGGCGACGGCCGTGGCGTGGAGCCCCCCCGCTCCCCCGAAGGCCAGCAGCGCCGCTTGGCGAGGATCGGCGCCTTCCTCAACCGACACCCGCCGGATCGCTCCTTCCATGTGCGCATTGACGATGTTGATCATTCCTCGCGCCACCGCTTCTGGCCTAATCCCCAGCTTGACGCCTAGCGCCGCCAATGCCCGGTGCGCCAGATCCGCTTCGAGCTCAGTATCTCCCGCGAGCGACGAACCCAACCTGCCCAGCACGAGGTTGGCATCGGTGACGGTGGGCTCGGTGCCGCCCCGCCCGTAGGCGGCCGGGCCCGGCCAGGCGCCTGCGCTCTGAGGACCGACCCGCAGCGCCCCCCCATCATCGATCCAGCCAATCGATCCTCCGCCGGCCCCAATAGTGTGAACGGCAACGCTGGGAAAGCGGCAAACGTAGCCGCGAATCGATCGACCACCTCCAAGCTGAGGCTGACCGTTCTCGATCCGGCACACGTCGGTGGAGGTTCCGCCCATGTCAAAGGAGATGACTCGCGTCCAGCCATGCCTTGCCCCACACGCGGCGGCAGCAACGACTCCGCCCGCGGGACCCGACAGCAAGATCGAGGCGGCGAGCTCGGCGGCGCCGGTGGTCGAGGTGAGACCGCCGGAAGAGCGCATGACCAGCGTCCTGCGCCCGAGACGATCCTCGAGGGAGTGCAGATAGCTACTGACTACTGGGCGCAGATACGCGTTCAGCACTGTGGTAGCGATCCTCTCGTACTCCCGAAACTCGGGGTTGACGAACGAGGATCGGCTGACCGGAGTGGACGGGTTCCAGGCTTCGACGGCTTGGGCGACGGCGATCTCGGCGGAGCTGTCCTGATGGGAATCGAGCAGCCCGATCGCGACTGATTCGGGACGAGCTTCGTCGAGAAAGCGGTGCAGATCCACAACCGAGTCCAAGCCATGCCGTCGGGATCGATCAACCAGGCTGGGGGGGCGATCGCGGTTGCTGTCATAGAGGGACGGCCGGTCCTGGCGACCGATCTCGAGCACATCCTCGAAGCCGCGGGTCGTGATGAGCGCGGTCCGCGCTCCCTTGCCTTCGAGGAGGGCATTGGTGGCGACTGTCGTCCCATGCAAGAGCAGCGTGGCGGGCAACCCGGCGATGCCGGCTGCCACTCCTTCGCTTTGCTCAGGGGAAGTCGGCACCTTGTTCACCCGGAGCGACTGGCCATCCCAGGCAACGACATCGGTAAAGGTTCCCCCGACGTCCACTCCCACCGCACCTGTGATAAAAAGTGGCGCATGATCCAAGTCGAGTCAACCCCCAATCCCAACGCGGTCAAGTTCTCGGTCGGCCGGTCGGTAGGTGGACCTGCGACCTTCGTCGCCGGGCAAGCAACGGATAATGAGATGGCGAAGGAGTTGCTCGACCTGCCGGGGGTCACCAGCATTTTCCTGACAGCCGACTTCGTCACTGTCTCGAAGACGCCCGACTCCGATTGGGGAGAGATCGTGCCACGAGCCACTGACATACTGACCGAACATTTCGCTTGAGCATTCTGCCTGCCGAGCCGTCGCCCGGTTACTCGTCGGTCAGCAAGTACCTCCACTGGGGAATCTTTTTCTTGATGGCCGCCCAATTCTTCGTGGGCTACTCGATTGAGCGCCTCGATGACGATTCGGGGTTGTCGGAAGATCGCCTCTTCGCCGTCCACGTTTTTTTCGGGTTGCTGATCCTCCTGCTCTCGGTCTTCAGGATTTGGTGGCGGCGAGCGGCCGCTGCCGCCGTGGGCGCCGACGCTGTCGAGTTTCGAGCGGCGCTACGCCCATCAAGTCGAGCGCGCCCTCTACGTGCTGATGGTGGGAATTCCCCTCACCGGCCTCGGCTACGCGTTCACCGACGAGAGACGCCTGCCGCTCATCGGCCGAGTTGACTTCTCGGAGCTATTCGAAGATGCCAAAGACTTCTTTGAGGTGGCCCACATCGGCAGTCACGTGCTCTTCTTCTTGTTCTTCGCTCTCCACGTTGGCCTGATCCTCAAGCATCAACTTGTGGATCGCGACCGTCTCCTCAACCGGATGTTGTAACCACCGGGCTTCCGTCCGGAGAGAACCAAATCACCACGGGCCAGGTGCCTCCCAGCGAGTCTTTGACGCTGACGACCACCCGCCAGAGATCGCCCACCTGGCCCCCGCCGATCACCAAGCCCTCCTCAGAGGCGACGGTAAGGATCGGTTCCGGCACCTCGTTGGTGACGAAGGCGTCTCCCGATTGCAGCCGTGGGGTCGGAATCTCCTCGGGGAGATCAACCACGACCCAACCGGCGGGGTCCCAACGCAGGGTCCATGCCAAACCGCGATCGGGAAGCCGCCCGTAGCCTTCCTCGCCAAGAGCTCCGAGGATTCGCGCCAGGACCACGGCTCGATAGTTGGCACCCACCTCTGTGACTGAGATCGTTCGGGCGGACTCGACGAAGACCCGCTGTCCTGGAGCCGGCGTCGGCAGGGCCGTTCCGGGTGGGAAAAGGCTCGCCAACTCGGTTGCGTCCGATCCGTCCATCGTCAGATAGGCCTCCGTGATCCATTCGGCCCAGGCGCCGGCTTCGTCGGCCGCGCCGGGGATCGCCATTAGCGCCGCCTCGCTGAGCAGGGAGATGGAGGTTGTCGTGCTGAGGGTGGTCGGGACCGTTGTCACCGTCAGCGTTGTGCCCGGTGGCACCGCCTCACCCCGCGAGACGAGGGTTGCCGTGAGGCCGGCCACGACTAACGCGGCCGCGGCGAGGTAGGCAATCGTCCGCGGAGGAACCGGACTCCGACTTGGCTTCGACCCGCTCAACTGCTCCCAAGGAATGCGTTCGAAGGTCTCGTCGTCCATCGGCCCAACGTACGGCAACTAGGCGACTCGATCAATCCCCTTGTCCAATCCAATCCGAGCCTTTGACTACCCTGCCTCGGGTCCATGACAACTAACTACGATCCCAAACCGGGCCGCTGGATGCTGCCGCTGGTAGTGCTCGCCATGGTTGCCTTCACCTATCTATTTGTCCGCGAGCTGCCCGCTGCGGCTGGTGGGGAAACTGACGGATCGACTACCACCACCGTGTTCGGAGCAACAACGACCACCGCTCTCGACGCGACGACATCAACCTTTCCGGTGGTAGTCGACCCAGAAACTCAGGCCTATCTCGACACCCTTGCCAGCTATCAGAACCGGATGACCGATTTTCAGACCCAGCTGGCGGCGGCCAACAGCGGCTGGGATGCCAATCCTCGAACTATCACCTTTGACCAGGCCGAAGCCGCCTTTATTGCCGTGGTGGAAGGGGTATCGGCGCTGGCAAGTGAGGCCGCCGAGCTGGTTCCGCCCGGGCCGCTCGCCGAGGGCCATGCGGCGGTGGCCACCGCCGCGCAACAGGCCGCCGACGCCGCCATTGCAGCTCTGGACGGGTTGCGGGCCCCTTCGCCTGACACCGGCGAGACTCGCCGAAATGCCGTCGCGGCGTTTGACACCGCGGTTGCCGCATTCGGACAAGCGATCGCTGACATCATCCCGGGAGGCTAAGACCGGGTGGCGATCGTGATCCGACCCGCCGATCCGGCGGAATATTCCGACTTCGCTCAGACGATGGGTCGGGTCTTCGCCTGGGACCCGGAACCGGCAGGCGTGGAACGGTTCCAAACCACGTGGGAACCCGAACGATCACACTGTGCTTACGACGACGGAAAGATGGTCGCCACGCTGGGAACGTTCAGCTTGACATTGACCGTTCCCGGCGGCTCGATCCCTGCCGCCGGAACTACCCAGGTTTCGGTCCTTCCCAGCCATCGCCGCCAAGGTTTGCTTCGCAAGTTGATGACCGCTCATCTCGGCGAGGTGGCCGACCGGGGCGAACCGGTGGTAGCGCTTTGGGCGTCGGAGTCCTCGATTTATGGACGCTTCGGATTCGGGGCGGCCAGTGTGTCCGTCGAGCTGAAGGTTCCGACTCAGTACCGAGCGTTCCATCGCCTCGCTCCCGAACCGAGTCCGGTCCAACTGATTTCACTCGAGGAAGCAAAAGAGGTAGTGCCGCCGATTCATGCCCGGATCGCGGCCGCCTGGTCCGGCATGCCCGTACGACGCCCGAATTGGTGGAATGCTCGTTGGTTCTCGGATCTGCCTTCCGACCGTCGAGGCTCGTCTGCGTTACGGGTGGCCGTCTCAAAAGCCGGCGACGGATTCGTCTTCTATCGACAGAAGTCCCAATGGAGCGGGGGTAATCCGGGAGGCGAGCTGATCGTCACCGATCTCATGGCACAAAGCCCCGAGTCCTGGGCCGGGTTGTGGTCATTCGTGCTGAGTCACGACCTGGTAGGGAGCGTCGAAGCCGATCTGCGTCCCGCCGAGGATCCACTGCTCCCAATGCTGGCCGCACCTCGTCGGGCCGCCGCAGTTGCTTCCGATGGCATCTGGACTCGACTCAACGACACCGCCGGAGCGCTCGCCGCCCGCAAGTATGCCGTCGACGGGGAGCTGGTGATCGAAAGCCATGACCCTTTCGACGGATCGACGAAGACCGTCCACTTGGAAGGTGGACCCGAGGGGGCGACTTGCTTGGCCACCGACCGCGCCCCGGACCTGGTTATTGACGCCGAAGACCTCGGCTCGGCCTATCTCGGCTGGTCGCGCTTTCGCAGCCTGGCGCGGACGGGAAGGGTCGGCGGTGACCAGGCCGCCCTCACCTTGGCCGACGCCATGTTCGGCTGGAACCCTCTCCCCTGGTGCCCAGAGGTCTTCTAAACCTCACGCGTCTGAGAATACGCCCCCCTCCCCGGCGCAAAGCGCCTCCATCCCCCCTCCGGGGGACCGTTTAGACGTCGTAGAAGAGGTAGAACTCGTATGGGTGGGGCCGGAGACGGATCGCATCTACCTCCCGGGTCGTTTTGTACTCGATCCACGTCGAGATCAGCCCTTCTGAGAACACCCCGCCGGCGAGCATGAACTCGTGGTCGGCTTCGAGGGCGGCGAGGGCTTCGTCGAGGCTGCCGGGCACCGATGGCAAGTTCTTCAACTCTTCGGGCGGCAGGTCGTAGATGTCTTTGTCGACGGGGTCCATCGGCTCGATCCGGTTCTGGATGCCGTCGAGTCCGGCCATCAGCATCGCCGAAAACGCCAAGTAGGGGTTGCAGCTCGGGTCCGGGCAGCGGAACTCAAGCCGCTTCGCCGCCGGCTTCTGGCTGTACTGCGGGATCCGGATCGCCGCCGAGCGGTTGCGTGACGAGTAAACCAGGTTGACCGGCGCTTCGTATCCAGGGACCAACCGCCGATAGGAGTTCGTGGTGGGCGCGGCAAAGGCGAGGATCGAGGGCGCGTGCTTGAGAAGGCCGCCGATGTACCACCGGGCCATGTCCGATAGCCCGGCGTACCCGGCTTCGTCGTAGAACAAGGGTTTGTCGCCATTCCACAACGACTGGTGGGTGTGCATCCCCGAGCCGTTGTCTTCGAAGATCGGCTTGGGCATGAAGGTCACCGACTTGCCGTGCTGCCAGGCGACGCTTTTGCAGATGTATTTGTAAAGGGTCACCTTGTCAGCCATGCGCAGCAGGGTGTCGTAGCGCATGTCGATCTCGGCTTGACCCGCCGTGCCGACTTCGTGATGTTGAACCTCGATCTCGATCCCGGCCGCCTCCAGGGCGGCGGTCATCTCCGATCGGAGGTCCTGAAAGTGATCGGTCGGCGGGACCGGGAAGTAGCCCTCCTTATAACGGGGCTTGTAACCGAGGTTGCCGCCGGGCTCTTCGCGGCCCGAGTTCCACGCCCCTTCCTCGGAATCGACGAAGTAGTAGGCCGAGTGCTGGTTCTGCCCGAACCGGGCAGAGTCGAAGATGTAGAACTCGGCCTCGGGGCCCCAATAGGACGTGTCAGCGAGGCCGGTCGACTGCAAATACGCCTCCGCCTTTTTGGCGACATAACGCGGGTCGCGGTCGTAGGGCTCCCCGGTCAGAGGGTCATGAACGAAGCAGTAGAGCAGCAATGTCTTCCGGCTTCGGAAAGGATCATCGACAGCCGAGGTCGGGTCCGGGATCAGCAACATGTCGGATTCTTGGATGGCCTGGAAGCCGCGGATCGACGAACCGTCGAAGCCAAAGCCGTCTTCGAAAGAATCGGCGGTCAACTGCTTGACCGGCACAGTGAAATGTTGCACTTGTCCGGGAAGGTCACAAAAGCGGAGGTCGATGAACTCGTAGTCTCCGTCCTTCGTCATCTTCAGGACGTCGGCTGGCGTTTGGGCCATGCGAAGCACTCCTTTGTCGACTGGAACCCTCAGATTTCAACCCATCGGGGTTTCTGAGTGGTTGCGCCATTGTTACGGATTTGTTACAGCGAAGCCGTCTACCGTTCGCGCAGATGCCAGCGACGATCGTCCTCGGGGCGCAATGGGGAGACGAGGGCAAGGGACGCGTCACCGATTTCTTCGCCGAGGATTCGGACTTCGTCGTCCGTTACCAGGGCGGCAACAACGCCGGGCACACGATCATCGTGGGCGACCAGAGGATCGCCCTATCGCTGATCCCCTCCGGGGTCCTCTACCCCGACTGCACCCCGGTGATCGGCTCGGGTTGCGTGATCGATCCAAAAGTTCTGCTTGAGGAGATGGACATGCTCGCCGGGCGCGGGATCGATCCTTCTCGTTTGCGGATCTCCGCCAACGCCCATCTGATCATGCCCTACCACCGCAAGCTCGACCTGATGCTGGAACGCCATCTCGGTAGCAATCGGATCGGTACTACCAAGCGGGGAATCGGCCCCGCCTACACCGACAAGTTCGCCCGCACCGGGATCAGGGTCCAAGACCTTTTCGACCCCGACATCTTCCGAGCGAAGGTCGAGGTCGCGTTGGATGAGAAGAATCGCGTGCTGACCCGGATCTACAACCAGATCGGGTTGAAGGCTGCGGAGATCGCCGATGAGTATCTCGCCTACGCCGAGCGCCTCCTCCCCTATGTCGCCGACACCGCGTTGCTGCTTTGGGAGGGTTTGGAGGAAGGCAAGAAGGTTTTGCTCGAGGGCGCCCAAGGCACGCTGCTCGACGTCGACCATGGCACCTATCCCTTCGTCACCTCGTCAAATCCGACGGCGGGCGGGGCCTTGATCGGTGCCGGCATCGGCCCGGGCGCAATCGAAGAGGTGGTCGGGGTCACCAAGGCCTACATCTCGCGCGTCGGCACCGGGCCCTTCCCGACCGAGCTCGACGACGAAACCGGGGACCGCTTGATCGAGCTCGGGGGTGAGTACGGAACGGTGACCGGTCGCCGACGACGATGCGGCTGGCTCGACCTGGTGGCCCTCCGCTATGCGGTCAGAGTGAACGGCCTCACCAAACTCTTCATAACCAAGCTCGACATCCTCTCAAATTTCCAGACGATCAAAGTGGCGGTGTCTTACGAGAGCGACGACGGCGCCCACGTGGAATTTCCCCGCCAGCATCGGGTGCTGTACAACTGCCGTCCGGTGTATGCGACGTTCGAAGGCTGGGGCGCGGACATCTCAGCTGCTCGCTCTTACGACGACCTCCCTGCCTCAGTCCAGAATTATCTGGGCTTCATCGCCGATGAGGCCAAGACTCCAATCGGCTGGGTGTCGGTCGGGCCCGAGCGCAGCCAGCTCGTCACGGTATGAAGGTGCTGTTGTTGGGCGGAGGCGGTCGCGAGCACGCCCTGGGCTGGAAGCTGAGCCAGAGCGACCGGCTGTCCCAGCTCATCTCCGCTCCCGGCAACCCGGGTCTCGGCCAGCTGGGCGAGACGTTGCCTAGTGTTGATCCCACCGACGTCGCTGCGGTTACTCGTCTCGCCGTCGAGCGCGGGGTCGATCTGGTCGTGGTCGGGCCCGAGGCCCCCCTAGCCGCGGGAGTCGTCGATTCGATCACGGCGGCCGGTGTGCCCGTTTGGGGACCGTCGCAACGGGCGGCGGCTCTCGAAACGTCGAAGGCTTTCGCCAAACAGGTCATGGATGAGGCCGGCGTACCGACCGCCTGCTGGCAGACATTCGACCAGGTCGATCCCGCCCTCGCCTACCTGCGCGCGCAGCAACCTCCATACGTGATCAAAGCCAACGGGCTGGCCGCAGGCAAAGGCGTGCTGGTGACAACGGATCAAGCGAAGGCTGAGGCGTGGGTATCGCGCTGCCTAGGCGGCGGCTTCGGCGAGCGACGGATCGTCATCGAGGAGTTTCTCCGGGGTCCGGAATTGAGTGTCTTCGCCCTTTGTAGTGGCGACGAGGCCGTCGCCCTCGAACCGGCGCGCGATTTCAAACGACTGATGGATGGCGATAAGGGTCCCAACACTGGTGGCATGGGGTCCTACTCGCCGGTCACCGGCCTTCCCGGCGGGATCGCCGCGGGAGTGCTCGCCGACGTGATCAAACCGGTGCTGAAGACCATGATGAACGACGAGCGGCCATACAACGGCTTTCTTTACGTCGGTCTGGTTCTCACCGAATCGGGGCCGGTAGTTCTCGAGTTCAACTGCCGGCTCGGAGATCCCGAGACACAGGTGCTGATGCCCCGCTTGGCAAGCGATTTGATCGATCTGATCGAGGCATCATTGGGAGGTCGCGTTGCTGCCCCGGAGTGGAACGACCTTGCCTGCCTCAACGTGGTTCTCGCCGCCCCCGGCTACCCCGAAGCGTCGATCGCCGGGGTGCGTATCCGGATCGGTGATCTTCCGGATCGCTCTCTCGTTTTTCATGCCGGGACGGGCGAGGACCACAACGGTATCTTCGCTCGCGGTGGACGAGTGCTCAACGTCGTTGGAACCGGGTCCGGGCTGGCCGAGGCCCGCGCGAATGCCTATGCCGCGGTGAAGGCGATCGAGTTCCCCGGCGCGCTGTTTCGGAGGGATATCTAGGTTGGGCAGGTGAAAGTTGCCATCGTCATGGGTTCGGGGTCTGACCGTCCGATCATGGAGAAGGCCGGCCAGATGCTCGACCGGTTCGGGATCGAATCCTCAACCCAGGTGCTCTCGGCCCACAAGACTCCCGATGAGGCGATTGCCTTCGCTGAAGGCGCCGCGGCCGAAGGTGTCCAAGTGATCATCGCCGGCGCCGGCAAGGCCGCTCATCTGGCCGGAGTCATGGCGGCCAAGTCGCTCCTCCCCGTGATCGGGGTTCCGCTCAGCGCCTCGCTCAACGGTCTCGACGCGTTGCTGTCGACGGTGCAAATGCCGACGGGCATCCCCGTCGCCACGGTGGCGGTTGATGGATCCACCAACGCGGCCCTATTGGCGGTAGCGATCTTGGCGGTTGGGAACGCAGAGTTGACGGAGAAACTGGCGAGCTACCGGTCCCAGCTCGCGGCCGACACCCTGGCCGGCTAAGCCTTCGCGAGAGCTCCGGCCAATCCGCCGTTGTGCTCGATGACGACATCGTCGAGCTGCAACCACTCAGCCATCGTCTCTAGTTCCTCATTGATTCGAGGCGCCAGTCGCTCTGGATCCTGTCCTTTCTCGATGTGGGCGCCGCGCACTAACAATGCGGACGCCGCTCGATCGGCCTTGAGGTCAATCCGGCCAACGAGCTCCCCGTCGAAGAGGATGGGAAACACGTAATAGCCGAAGACCCGCTTCGGTTGGGGGGTGTAGATCTCGATCCGATAGTGAAAGTCGAAGAGCCGCTCGGTGCGCGGGCGGAACCAGACCACCGGATCGAACGGGCAAAGAAATGCCACGCCTTTGATGCTTCGTGGTATCGACGCGGACGGATCGAGGTAGACGTTGTCCTTCCAGCCCTCGACCCTGACTTCGATCGCCTCGCCATCGGCCACCATCTCTTCGACGATCGTCCGGCACGGCGCGTTGGCCTGGCGGTAATAGTCGGTGAGATCGGCGAAGGTAGCTACTCCCAAGTGGCGCAGGGACTTTCGCAAGAGCTCCCGGCGCTGTTCGGGCTCGGCAAGCGAACGGTTGAGAATCTCGGCTGGGAGAATCCGCTCAGTGAGGTCGTAAGTGCGTGCGAAGTTGATCCGGTTAGGAATTGTCACTTCGCCCTTGAAGAAGAGGTACTCCAACGCCGACTTGGCAAACGACCATTCCCACCATGGACCGAGCCCGGTTGCATGATGCTTTTCGATGGCAGCCGGGCGAATCGCACCCTCGCTACGGATCCGGTTGCGAATCTCGTCCATGGCCCCAGGATGAACCTCCAGGTATCCGGTGAGCGAGCGGAACACCTCCCATGTCTCCATGCGATGTCGGAAGAGGGGCCAATCCTCAATCGGGATCAGGGCAGCCACGTGCGCCCAGTACTCGATCAGCTCCCGCTTCTCGCCCCACGCCAGCTGATCGAGCAGCTTCATCGGATAATTGCCGAGGCGCGCGAAGAACGGGAGATAGTGAGCGCGGGCCACGATGTTGACCGAGTCGATCTGTACTACGCCGACTCGGTCGATAACCCGTCTCATGTGGCGCAGCATGACCTTGCCAGTTGGGCGGGGGTCGGCGAATCCCTGGGCGGCGAGAGCGACACGACGCGCTTGTGAGATCGAAAGCGTGCGCATGGAACCGGCGAGGGTAGGTCGTGGGAAAGATCAGAAGTTCGAGTTGGCGAAATCCTCACGGGTCAAGGGAAAGCAGAATTCAGACTCGAGGATCTGCAAAGGACAGCTAGCGCCTCCAACAGAAAGGACAAACGAGTCGACGCTCGGATCAGAGAACACGGTTCCAAAGAGCGAGGTAAAGAAGACCCCGGAACCATGCGATGTGGAGAGGTTGTTCACGTGCTCGAGGCCACCGATTTCCATGTCCAAGGTCCCGCCGTCGCGCGAGAGTGTGATGGATTCCATCACGCCGGGATATGGACGGAAGTCCCAGCCTTCGAACCCACTGAGCGCCTCTTCGTCGGTCGGTCCAGATGCCCATTCTCGAAGAGCGTCCTCGGCTGTCAGCACACCTTCTCGAGGAAAGACCCAGCCGCCGAAGAACCCTGAACCAGCGCTCGTCAGCTGGCAAACAAAGAGCGGCCCTGGCGCGGAGTGAACTGCCAGCGCTGTGCGCAGGTCGACGCAAGCAGGGATCTCCCGTACTTCCTCGTCTGAAGTGCCCTGATCGAGCCCAACTTCGGCCCACAAAGGATGCCATGAGAGACCGCTATCCCAGGTAGCCCAGAGGCCATCGGTGGTGCGAAGCCAAGCGTCGGTGGTGTCGAATGCCAACAAGTCGAGAACGTCGGAATCCGGCCGCCCAGCGGTCCTGACCGATACAGTCGAGCCCTCGGTGAGGGTGGTGACGACGCCCGAGGTTGGCTGCCCGACAACCCACCACCGAGCTTCGTCCAGGAAATCAGCCGACCAGGTGGTGGCATTGGTTTCTGGGTTTGCCGACGTATCAATCGCAGTTGCGAACTGCCAACTGGCAGCCCCGTCGGCTGACGTATAGACAACGACCGCATCCATAATCCCGTCGTTCAGGCCTACCGCAACGCGACCCTGATCTCCAAACATCTCGGGGAGTTGAAACTCGACCTTTGCGGAACCGGTCCATGGTGGCAGGGAGATCGCGATATCGCTCCAAGTCAATCCACCATCATTGGTCTGACTCACGCCCTGGGATTGGCTCAGCGGATCGGGAAAAACACCACCGCCCAACCAACCTCTGCCATCGGCGAGAAAGGAAATCTCGCCTGGGCGAGGCAACGAGTCATTCACGACCGCCCATGACTTTCCAGAGTCCGACGTCGAATGAAGCGAAGCGAACCCGGAGGCCGGCGGCACAAACACGGACAACCAGCCAACTTGTTCCTCGACGAAGTCGAGTTCAATCGTGCTGCCGGCATGGTGAAGAGTGGAGAGATCCTCTGCCATCGTCATCCAGTTATCGCCGCCATCAGCTGACTTCAGGATCGCCGATCCCATTGCGGGGTTGTTCACCACGACAAAGATCGTTAGCTCACCCACAAGCTCAATATCTACAATGTTGTCCCAGGACACCGGGCCTAGCGGAGGGGTTATGTTTTGCCAGGTTTGCCCTCGGTCGTCGGTTCGAAACAGAGCAGGATGAAATTCCGCCATGAACCCGTCGACGGGCTCCTCCAGCAATGCTGCCGCTACGCCTATGCCGGATGATCCAATTTCTGCGATTTCAAGCCGGACGTGAGCCGTTCTCACCGTGGATGGCGCAGGGAGGGTTGTGGATGTCGATGCATCGTGGGGTGTGGATGTCGATACGTCGATCGCTTGATCGACACTCCCGTCGGTGCTGCCCGCCGAGCACGACCCAAGCGCAACCACGAGGCCGAGAGTCGAGAACCGACGACCCCGGATTGTGCTTCGAGGCAACATTGTCCCTAAGACGCAACTGCGGCCGCCCGAGTTCCCCTGGTTAGCCTGCCGCCCAGTGATAGGGCGCTACTCATTGCCGGAGATGGCTCGCCTATGGACCGACGAGCACAAGCTCGAGGTTTGGAAAGAGGTAGAGAGTGCCGCCCTGGAGGCATGGGTGAAGGCTGGAACCGTGCCCTCCGAGGCGCTTTTGGCGGTCCGTCGCGCCCCTACCCCGACGCCGGCCGAGGTCCTCGCCAGGGAAAAGATCACCGATCACGACCTGGCGGCGTTCGTCGATCTCCTGGCGGGGGCGAGTGGGGAGATGGGCCGCTGGGTCCATTTCGGGCTGACATCATCGGACGTCCTCGACACCGCGCTAGGCGTCGTCCTCGCGGAGGCCGGCGACTTACTGGCGGCCTCGGTAGCCGCAGTTTTCGAAACGGTACGGCGCCGGGCCCTGGAGGAAAAAGACACCGTCATCCTTGGCCGGACCCATGGCGTCTGGGCCGAACCGACGTCGTTGGGTCTCAAGCTGGCGAGCTGGGCATTTGAACTAAGCCGCGCCCACGAACGAATGGTGCGCGCGACCGCGGTCGCCGCGGTCGGCAAGATCTCCGGCGCCGTTGGCAGCTACGCGCATTCGCCTCCGGAGATCGAAGCCTTTGTCTGCCAACAGCTCGGTCTCGGGATTGAACCCGCCTCTACGCAAGTGACAGCTCGGGATCGACACGCGGAATTCCTTTTAGCTATCGCCCTGGTCGGCGCGAGCCTGGAACGGATGGCAACCGAGATCCGTCACTTGCAGCGGTCCGAGGTAAGAGAGATGCGTGAACCCTTCAGCATGGGCCAAAAAGGGTCGTCGGCTATGCCCCATAAGCGCAATCCGATCGTGTCGGAGCGGATCGTTGGTATGTCTCGCTTGCTGCGCGGCTATGCCCAGGCTGGTTTGGAGAACGTCGCTCTCTGGCATGAGCGAGACATCAGCCACTCCTCCGCTGAGCGGGTGGCTTTGCCGGACGCGTGCCTTTTAGCCCACTACATGCTGGTGAAAATGGAACGTCTGGTCGACGGGCTCGTGATCGATCGTGAACGGATGCGACGCAATCTCGAAAGCACCGGGGGGTTGGTCTATAGCCAAGCTGTCTTGCTGGCTCTGATCGAGGACGGACTGTCGCGCGATATCGCCTACCGGATCGTGCAGGAGAACGCCATGCGGACGTGGGAGGACAAAACGCCGCTGCTCGAATTGCTCTTGGTGGATCCCAGGGTCCAACTCGCCCCCGAAAGGTTGCGAGCTTGTTTCGACCCTGCCCTGCAGCACACCTCGATCATTTTTGATCGACTAGCCGACACCGTTCTTCGGGCTCGATGACCGAAACCTTCGGCGCCGCCAGCCATAACGATCTCCTTCACCTCCTGGTGATGGTGGCTGTCCTCCTGGCCAGTGCCCGGCTGCTGGGGGAGGTGTTTTCCCGATTGAGACAGCCGACCGTGATCGGCGAGATCATGGCCGGAGTGATCCTCGGTCCGTCTGTGCTCGGTGCGCTCGCCCCCGGCTTGGCCGCCTGGACGCTTCCGCAAAACGCAACCCAAGGACATTTGCTCGAGCTGGTGGGCTTGATCGGAGTCATGCTGTTGCTAGTGGTAATTGGGATCGAAACCGATCTCGTCCTGATCCGACGGAAGGCTCGCACCGCGATCGGAGTCTCGGTCGGAGGGTTGATCCTCCCGCTGATCATGGGCCTTTTGTTGGGGCTCGTGTTCCCCGCCGATCTCCTGGCCGATCCCAATCAGCGGACGGTCTTCGCTCTCTTCCTCGCCGCCGCCATGTCGATCACCGCCATTCCGGTCTTGGCCAAAGTTTTGATCGACCTGGGGATGATGCGCCGTGACATTGGCCAGACGATGCTGGCCGCGGCGATGGTCGACGACCTCGCCGGATGGACATTGTTAGGGATCATCACCTCGCTGGCGTCAGTCGGGCGTCTCGAAGCCGGTGCCGTGGCGATCTCGCTTTTGACTGTGGCTGGGTTTGTGGCTGTCACTGCTCTGGCCGGCCGGGTGCTCGTCACCCGGACGCTGGCGGTTGTGCAGGACCGGCTGACCAGCCGCGACCGCTTGCTCACAGTTGTGATCGTCTTGGCCTTTGCGTGGGCGGCGTTCTCACAATGGCTCGGGCTCGAGCCGGTGATCGGCGCCTTTGCCATCGGGATTCTGTTCGGTCAGATGCGACGCCTGCCGGCCAATGTCCCTCAGCGATTGGAATCGGTGGCGTTGGGAGTCTTCGGCCCCATCTTCTTCGCAATCGCGGGCCTCAAGGTAAACGTGCCGAATCTTGCGCAACCACGGCTGCTCGGGTTTACAGCCATCGTCATCTTGGTCGCGACGGTTTCGAAGGTGGTGGGCGCTTATGTAGGTGCTCGCTACCTCTCCGGGCAGAAGCCGTTGATCGCGCTGGCATACGGCGTTGGCATGAATGCTCGCGGCGCGGTCGGGTTCATTATCGGCGCGGTTGGTCTCGCACTCGGATTGATCTCCCAAGACGTCTACTCGATGATCGTGGTGATGGCAGTGGTCACCTCGATCATGGCCCCCTTCGGCTTGCGGGCGATATTCCGCCGTATCGCGCCCGAGGGCCAGGAGCTTGTCCGCTTAGCGCGGGAGAGCGCTTCCGAAGGGACGTTGATCGCCGGAATCCGGCGGGTGCTGCTGCCGGTTCGTCCACGCCCGGGCACCTTTGGCGGCGCCACGGCGTTTGGAGGCGCGCAGGCGATTGAGGCCATCCTGCTCGGAAAGCTCGCTCGCCGGCACGGGCTGGCAGTGACGCTGTTCTCGGTGGGCTCCCGCCAGGCCTACGAATTCTTGGGAAGCATCGAGCATCTCTTTACCAGGGCGGAAGTGACCAAACGGGTGGTCGAGAGCGACAACGCCGTAACGGCTGTGATCAACGAGGCGCAACGCGACTACGACCTCGTAGTGTTGGGAGCGACCGAGATCGACAGCACCGCCGAAGCCCTATTCGGCGGCATAGTGGACGAGGTTGTGCGACTGGCCCCGGTGCCGACGATGGTGGTGCGCGGCGGGAACATCACTGAGAGCTGGCGCCCGCGGCGGATTGTGGTTCCCACCGACGGAACCCCCAATTCGCGGAGAGCAGCCGAGTTGGCGTTCGCCGTCGCCGACCGCGATTCGGTCGTGACGATCGTCCACGTGGTCACCCGCCATTCGTCGATCACGGGCAGCTTTCGAGATCGCGCCGCGGCGCGACACGAGATCGGCCACCAACTCACCGCCGACTTGCGCCAGCTGGGGGAATCGATCGGCATCGCTACCGAGACCGAGGTGAGGATGGGCCCCGAGCCAGAGGACGCCATCCTCGAAACGGCCCGCCGGACCCAAGCCGACCTCGTCATCCTGGGAACAGGCGTACGCGCCGCTTCCAGCCGCCTCTTCCTGGGCCCCCGCGTCGAGCGCATCCTCACCGCCTGCCCCTGCCCGGTCGTGGTATTGAACACCTAACTGCGAACCCTGGGTTCGCAGCGTTGTTGTACAACGACCCCAGCCCACAGAATCGAACCCCTTCCAACGCGTCTCGATCTCTGGCACGGTTGCTCGATGAAGATCGACTACGAGTTGGGTGAGCTCGCGACATCACAGGCGGGCTATCTCGGTCACGACCAGGCCGTGAGCCGTGGGCTTAGCGAAGGTGCCATCCGTTGGCGGGTGGAACAGAACATCTGGGCGCCGGCCGGACGCGGCCTCTATCGCGTCAACGGCATAACCGGCGATTATCGGGGCGTACTTCGGGGAGCCATGGCAATCCTGCCCGATCCGACCGTGTCACACGAGTCGGCGGCGGAAGCACATGACATGAAGTTCGTGCGAAGAGAACTGGCCGTCGTTACGGTTCATGCCGGCACCACCCACGAGTTCCCCGGCGTGAAGATCCATCGTTCGATCGATCTCTTTCCCGACCACCGGTCACTTGTCTCCGGCCTCAACACCACCACGCCAGCTCGAACACTTAATGACCTGGCAGCCGTGCTTCGTCCCGAGCACATGGCACGGGTCCTGGACGAAGAACTGGCCGCCAGTCCCGGCCTCATCGACGAAGTTCAGACGGTATTCGGAGAAGTGGCAAGGCGCGGACGGAACGGCTCGGGCCTCATGCGATCGCTGCTTGACGAACGGGTTGGTTCGAGTCTGATCAGTGCGACGAAACTGGAACGTGTCGGGATGAACGTCTTCGACGTTGGCGGACTCCCGCGGCCGGTGTTTCAGTACCCGGCGCCGTGGGACCCATCTCGGCGGATCGACTTCGCGTGGCCGTTTTGTCGGGTCGGCTGCGAATGCGATAGCCGTCGTTGGCATACCCGAGTCAACGATTTTCAGAACGATCGCGCCCGCGACAATCTCGCCCTGAATCACAACTGGCGCATCTACCGGTTCACCTGGGAGGACTTTCGCTTACGCCCTGCGATGGTCGTTGCCCAACTGCAAGCGGCGCTCGCGGCATAATTTCGTCGTTCTGTGGGCTGGAGTCGTTGTTGTACAACGACCCGAACCCTGGGTTTGCTAAATACCCACCAACCACGCCGCTCCGCGGACCCCAGACGAGTCGCCGTGGCGGTTCTTCAACAGCGGCGTTTGAACCCTCTCCGAGAACACATAACGGTCCCAGCGGGAGGGGGTTTGGGTGTAGATCTCGTCGACGTTGCTCATCCCGCCTCCGAGGACGATGGCGTCGGGGTCGAGCACGTTGATGATTGTCGCCAGCCCCCGGGCCAGGCGGTCGCAGTAATCGGCGAGGTGCGCTGACGCCTCGGGATCATCCCGGCGCGATGCTTCGACCACTTCTTTCGCCGACGCCGCTCCGGAGAGCGAGGCGAAGCCGGTCCCAGAAAGAAACGTTTCGATGCAGCCGTGAAGACCGCAGTAACACGACGGGCCGGGCAACTCATCTGGGCGCGGCCAAGGCAGGGGATTGTGGCCCCATTCACCTGCCACCCCGTTGGGACCGTCAAGCGCTCGACGATCCACCACGACTCCGCCCCCAACCCCGGTGCCAATGATGACCCCGAAGATGACCCGATAGGACGCCCCCGCTCCGTCAGCCGCCTCCGACAAGGCAAAACAATCGGCGTCATTCCGCAAGACCACCTCGCGGCCCAGTGCGCGCTCGAGGTCGGCGTGGAGAGGCTTGCCGTTGAGGTAGACGGCGTTGGAGTTCCGCAGAGTTCCACCTGAGATCGACCCGGGAGTTCCGATCCCGATCGCCGCCGCGACCGGTCCGGCCTTTCCTTCCAGGTCCGTGACCAGTTTCCCGATTGCCCGCAACGTGGCTTCGTAGTCGCCTCGTGGAGTCTCGATCCGCAAACGAGCCGGCTCCGCGCCCAGAGGATCGAGCACCACCCCTTCGATCTTCGTTCCGCCGAGGTCGATTCCGATTCGATTCATTTTGGCCGGTTCACCGGGCGGCCGCCGGATGAACCTCGGCCAGTAGTTGGTTGAAGTTGGTCGTCGGAGCAAGAACCAGTTCGCCCGCTCCTGTGCGAAAGTCGGTGACATTGATCGAAAACCGATTGACCTGGTCTCGACTGATCCCGCGATATGCCCAGGCGGTGGCGATCGCGTCGCCAAAAGACCAGCCACTGTCGACCCGCACCGCCCCGGCGACCGCTTCGAGCCGTGAAGAAAGCGACCCCAACGAACCAAAGTTGGCCAGGGCTTTGGCGAGTTGGAAAAGGATGTCCTGCTGGTGCCGCATCCGATTGAAGTCCGATGACGCCACGAGTTGCCATTCACCGTTGATCAGCTCCTCGGTGTTTCTAGATCTCGCCCAAGCCAGTGTGGTGGCACCGTCTGCCCAGATACACCCTCCCGGGAGATCGAGCCCGGCGTTGATGTCACGGGCAGGATGTTCGGTGCAAATGCCGGTGCCGCCGAGAGCGTTTACCACCCCCGCAAAACCATCGAAACTGAGCCGGGCAACGTGGTCGATCGGGATACCAGTGAAACCTTCGACCATCAGCGCGATGAGCTCGGTCCCCGAGGCAAAGTCCGTGCAGCCACCCAGTCCGGCGTTGATTCGACTCCAGCCCCCGGTGCAGGGATTCGCGACATAGAGGTCGCGAGGTAACGAAACGAGAATCGGGGCCGCTCCGTCGTTGGGTGCCAGCGCCAGAATGATCGTGTCCGCGCGGACGCCCGACTCGTCGCTGCCAACCCCGAGATAAGCATCGAACATCTCGTCGGGTAGCGGCCGGCCAGCCGCCGCCGGGTTGCTGTATCCCTGCTCGCGTACGACCACGTCGGCAGCGGTCAGCTCGTCGTCGATTGCCGAGTTGGCGAGCTCACTGGCCGCAAACTTCTCCAGGAGAATCCGCTCGGCCTCAGCCAGATCCGCAGCGGCATCGGCCACCTCGGCCGCATCCCGCTCAAGCATCGCGGTCGAGGCACGTTGGAGGTTGAACTCTTCTGTTGCCACTGCCTCGAATGTCAGCCAGATCTGGCTGAAGAAGTATCCGGTGGTTCCGAGGATGACCCCGCCGATCAGGATGACGGTGGCACGAATCGGATGTCGCAACACATAGCCAAGCATCAGGCCTCCGGGGGTGATCACGATGCTATTGCGCGAGCGCCGGCGAACGATGGCAGTCGATTACTGAGCGATGAAGACGGTGCCCGTGAAATTGCCCACGACTCGACCATCGTCACGTTCCACCAGCACTCGATAGGTGGCCAGCGTCCGGCCACGGTGGATCTCGGTTGCGGTAGCGGTCAACTCGTCACCTGGTTTGGAACCGGCCGTGAAGACCATGTGGGTGTCGATCGCAGAGGCGTCAGCCTCGTATGAATTCGAGTACAGTGAGAAAGCGCAATCGGCCACGATGAACACCGCGCCGCCATGCGTCGCCCCATGAAAATTGGTGTGGGTTTCGGTGACGGTCATCGCTACTTTCACGAAGTCATCGCCAACTTCGACCAGTCGAATCCCAAGGCTGTTCGCGAGCGGATCGGCTTGGAGACGAGCCGATACGCGATCGGCATCGATCATCCCCGTTCGAGCCAGGCTCGGAAGAACGCCCGGGAGTTGGCATCCAGGGCCGGATCGGCTTCTTCGAGCCGCGAGCTGTAGTCGTCGTAGTCGATCCCAGCCTGGCCGAGCACCGACCAGTCTTCTTTCCCCCAGCGCTTGGCCAAATCGGAGTCGGCATCGGGATGGAACTGCACCGCCAACGCCGAGCCGGCGCGGAACGCCTGCGGGTAGAGCTCGCTGTAAGCAAGCAACATCGAACCGGGTGGGTGGTCGAATGTGTCCTGATGCAGGCTGAAAACTCGGCTGCCAAGGGTCTTCATCACCGGGTCGGCGTCGCCATCCGCGGTCAGCTCCAGATCGATCACATTGGCCTCCGGGCGCTCTGCCCGAAATGCCGACCCACCGAGGGCGGCGGCGAGGAGCTGGCTTCCGAGGCAGATGCCGAGGACCGGCACGTCCTTTTCGACCAATCCGGCCAGCCAGGTTTTCTCCGCCGCCATCCAGGCGTGGCGATCATCCTCGTACGCCCCCATCTCGCCCCCCAACGTCACGACCCGATCGAACGATTCGGCACCCGGGACTGGGTCGCCCCGATGAAGGTGAAACCTGACGGTTTCCGCGCCGACGCGATGGAGCTCGTCGTCGAGCCGTCCAGTGGTCTGCTCACAGTGATAGATCACACCTACCCGCACGAAGGCAACGGTAACGGCCTTTAGGATCGCGACAGTGAGAAGGATCGGAGCCGGCAAGGTACGCGACATCTATGACCTCGGCGACGACCGCCTCCTCCTCGTCGCCAGCGATCGGATCAGCGCCTACGACATTGTCCTCCCTGACCAGATCCCGGACAAGGGGCGAGTGCTCACGGCTATCTCCCGGTACTTCTTCGATCTGCTTGACACCCCCCATCACTATCTGAGCACCGACGTCTCGGAGTTTGGTCTCCCGGAATCTGACTGGCCCGCCGATCCCTCGTTCTTTGCCGGGCGATCGATGGTGGTGCGCAAAGCAGAAGTGGTTCCGGTCGAATGCGTCGTCAGGGGCTATCTCTATGGCTCTTCGTGGCGTGAGTATCAAGCCGGTGGGGGGCCGTCGACCGAGCAGCTTCCACCTGGCTTGCAACTGGCCGATCGCCTCGCGGAGCCAATCTTCACCCCGTCCACCAAGGCGACCGAGGGACACGACGAGAACCTCGACGAAGCCGGCGCTCGCAAATTGATCGGCGATGACCTGTACGAAGAGCTCAAAGCGCGTTCGCTCGAGATCTACCACAAGGCTGCCGAGCACTCTGCCGACCGTGGCGTGATCCTGGCCGACACCAAGTTCGAATTCGGCCACTTCGGCGGCGAGCTCATCCTCATCGACGAAGTGCTCACTCCCGATTCCTCCCGCTATTGGCCACGCGACGAATGGAAGCCGGGCAGCGACGTTCCTTCGTTCGACAAGCAGTACGTCCGCGATTGGCTCGATCAGGCCCAGTGGGACCATCATCCACCCGCCCCCCATCTCCCGCCGGAGGTGATCGAAGGCACCCGGGACCGATATATCGAAGCGCACGATCGCATCACCGATTCGAAGTTCTCCGACTATCTCGCGGAGCATTCGTGAAGGTGACCGTCGCCATCACCAGGCGCCCGGAGATTGCTGATCCGCAGGGCACCACGGTGCGGCGCGCCTTGCATGACCTCGGCTTTGCGGAGGTTGACACGGTCCGCTTCGATCGGCTGCTGACGCTTGAGGTTGACGGTTCCGATAGCGAGACGATCCGCCAACGGGTGGAGGAGATGTGCGAGAGGCTGCTGGCTAATCCCGTTCTCGAAGACTTCGTGGTGGAGGTCGACCGCTGACCCGTGTCGCCATCGCGGTCTTTCCGGGGACCAATTGCGAGCAGGACGTCGCCGAAGCCCTGACCAATTTGGGCGCCGCAACCGATCTCGTCTGGCACGCCGAATCGTCGCTTGCAGCCTTCGACGCGGTAGTGCTGCCCGGCGGTTTTGCCCATGGCGACTATCTCCGAACCGGTGCGATCGCGGCGCTGTCGCCGATCATGGCCGCGGTCGCCGGGATGGCACAGGCGGGGCGGCCAGTCCTGGGGATTTGCAATGGCTTTCAAGTCTTGTGCGAGGCCGGCCTGCTCCCCGGCGCCCTGATCGCCAATCGTGACCTTGCCTTCATCTGCCGTTCGATTGAGGTAGCGGTCGTTGACTCGGGTTCCATGTTGACGGCCGGGCTCGAACCCGGTGAGGTGCTGCGGTTGCCGCTCAATTCCTATGAGGGCAATTACGTCGACCCGAGCGAGATTGGCCGAGTGGTCCTCAGCTATCGCGAAGACCCCAACGGGTCACAGAACGCCGCCGCCGCGATCGCCAACGCCGCGGGCAACGTCGTTGGGATCATGCCCCACCCCGAGCGGGCCAGTGCCGAATGGCTGGGATCGGTCGACGGCAATCGCCTGCTCGACTCATTCCTCAAAGCCGCCGCGGCATGACGCTCGACCAGGAGGAGCTTTCGGAGGAGACGGCTCCAACTCTCCACGGCCAGCTCGGCCTCACCAATGATGAATATCAACGCATCGTCGGCATGCTCGACCGCGAGCCCCGGCCGGCGGAGCTGGCGATGTTCTCGGTTATGTGGTCCGAGCACTGTTCCTACAAGTCGTCGCGAGCGCATCTGGGTCGCTTTCCGACGGAAGCTCCTTGGGTGGTGGTCGGACCCGGCGAGAATGCCGGCGTCGTCGACATCGGCGACGGATGGCTTGTGGCCATACGGATCGAGAGTCACAACCATCCCTCCTTTGTGGAGCCCTTTCAGGGCGCCGCCACCGGGGTAGGGGGGATAATCCGGGACATCTTCACGATGGGGGCGCGGCCCATCGCCCTTTGGGACTCGCTCCGCTTTGGTCCCCAGGATCAACCCCACAATCGCTACCTGTTCCGGGGCGTGGTCAGTGGCATCGCCTCCTATGGGAACGCGGTTGGCGTTCCGACGGTGGGCGGCGAGGTGGCCTTCGCCGAGCACTACTCCTCCAATCCCCTCGTCAATGTCATGTGCCTGGGTCTCCTCCGCGCCGAGGATTTGGTGCTGGCTACGACCGGTCGTCCCGGCAACAGGGCGGTCTTGCTCGGAGCGGCTACCGGCCGCGATGGAATTGGCGGGGCTTCGGTGCTGGCCTCGGCTTCCTTTGACGAGGTCGCGGCCCGAAAGCGGCCCTCGGTGCAGGTGGGAGATCCCTTTCTCGAGAAGAAGCTGATCGAGGCATGCCTCGAGCTTTATGAGCGCGACCTCGTGATCGGGATCCAGGATCTCGGCGCCGGCGGGCTCTCCTGTGCGATCTCGGAGCCGACCTCGCGGGCTGGGACGGGGATCGACGTCGATCTCGATCGGGTGCACACCCGTGAATCCGGCATGACCGCTCCCGAGCTTTTGATGTCCGAATCGCAAGAACGCATGCTGGCGTTCGTCGAGCCTGCGCTGGTCGACGACGTGTTGGCGGTCGCAGCGAGATGGGAGATCGACGCGTCGGAGATCGGCACCGTTACCGAGAGCTCGGAAGTTCGGGTCGTCGCCGGCGGTGAACCCGTCGCCCAATTGCCCGCGACTGCGCTGACGCTCGACGCTCCCCGCTACGACCGGCCTCTCGGCGCGCCATCGTGGATGGAGGACCTCTGGTCGAACACCGTCCATTTCGTGCAGCCGCCCGACATCGCCGGCTCAGTCCTCCAGCTCCTGGCTGAGCCGGAGCTGGGCTCGAAAGCAAGGATCTTTGAGCAATACGACCACATGCTTTTCCTCAACACCGTCGTCGGGCCGGGTCATGACGCCACGTTGCTCAGGGTCAAAGGCACTCAAAAGGGCCTCGCGGTGTCGACTGACGGGGACGGCCGGTTGTGCTACCTCGATCCGCTTCGAGGAGGTTCCCGCCTGGTTTGGGAAGCCGCGCTCAATGTGGCGTTGCTGGGGGCCGAGCCCATGGCCGTGGTCGACAATTTGAACTTTGGCAATCCGGAGAAGCCCGACGTCATGTGGCAGTTCCGAGAGGTGGTGGAAGGAATCGCCCAGGCTTGCGAATTCCTGGGCATTCCCGTTGTCGGGGGGAATGTCTCCTTCTACAACGAGACCTCGGGCCTCGACATCTACCCGACACCGGTGATCGGCATGCTGGGTTTGATCGAGGAACTGCTATTGCCGCCACCAAGGCTCGATCGAGCCGAAGAAGGGATGGCGATCTGGATCGTCGGCACTGACTGGGCCGTCAACCTGGCTGGATCAGTGTTTGAGAAGGTCACCTTCGGCCATGTCGGAGGGCGGCCATCGGCACCGGACCCGACCATGGGTCGGGCAGTGCTGGGTACGGCCCGACGTCTCGCGGCCGCCGGAGCCCCCGTGTTGCACGACATCTCCTCGGGAGGGTTGGCCATCGCCCTCGCCGAGATCTGCATTGCCTCGGGAGTCGGTGCTGACATCAGCTACAACGATTGGCGCCACCTCTTCTCGGAGGACCCCCATCGTTTCCTGGTGGTGGCGCCAGAGTCGGTGGAGGCGAACGACCTCGCTCAAGACGAAGGTGCTCCGATCCAGCGACTGGGATCGATGGGGGGAGCTGAGCTCCGCCTCGGGCGCTTTACGCTCGACGTCGATGCGATGAGCGACGTCTTCAACTCGAACTTCGCATGAAGGGCCCGCTCGCCCGGCTTTGGCAATACGCGGGCCCGTATCGCTCGCGAGTGGTGAAGGCGACGACCTTCAGCGTTTTCAACAAGCTGGCCGACGTTCTCCCTGAGCTGGTGATTGGCGCCGCGGTCGACGTCGTGGTGCGTGGCGCCGATTCGCTGGTTGGTCGCGCCTTCGGGATTGCCGACCGGTTCGGTCAGTTGATGGTCCTGGCGGGGATCAACTTCGCGATTTGGCTGATCGAATCGATCACCGAGTACATCGCCTCGCTCGAATGGCGGAACCTGGCCCAAACCATCGAGCACGAGGTGCGCATGGATGCCTACCGCCATGTGCAAGAGCTCGAGCAGGCTTGGTTCGAGGACCGCTCGACCGGCGGCCTTCTCTCAATCCTCAACGACGACGTCAACCAGTTGGAGCGATTCCTCGACATCGGCGCCTCGGATCTGATCCGAACCTTTGTCAATGTGGTGTTCGTCGGATTGGTCTTCTTCATCTCAGCTCCGCTCGTTGGGGTTGTCGCGTTCCTCCCGATCCCGCTGATCGTGTGGGGATCGATCCTCTACCAATCCCGGCTCTCGCCGCGCTATCAAGCAGTCCGCGAGGCGGCCGGCGACCTGGGGGCGCTCTTGGCGAACAACCTCTCCGGCATCACCACGGTGCGCGCCTTCTCGGCCGAGGAACACGAGTCGGAGCGAGTGGCAGAAGCGTCGAACCGCTATCGATTTGCCAATCGTGACGCCATCCGCCTGTCGTCAGCCTTCGTCCCCATCATCCGGCTGGCCATCCTGGCGGGTTTCACTTTGACCTTGATCCTCGGTGGCCGGGCCACTCTCAACGGGACGATGGAAGTGGGCATCTTCTCGGTACTCGTCTATATGACCCAAAGGCTCCTATGGCCGTTGACCCGGCTGGGAGAGACGCTCGATCTCTACCAGCGGGCTATGGCCTCGACCCGCCGGCTGCTCGATCTTCTGGCGGTCAAGCCCACGATCCTCGCCGGATCGAGGAGGCTTCCCGACGACACTCCGGGAGCGATCCGCTTCGAGGGCGTCTCCTTCGCCTATGCCGATTCCCGGCCTGTGCTCGAGGATCTTGAGCTCGACGTCCCGGCCGGGGAGACGCACGCGATCGTCGGCGCTACCGGGGCGGGTAAATCAACGTTGGTCAAACTGCTTCTCCGCCTCTATGAGCCCATCCAGGGCCGAATCACTTTCGACGACGTCGATCTGCGCGACCTCACCTTCGAGTCACTTCGGGGAGCGATCGGTTACGTCGGCCAGGACGTGTTCCTATTTCAGGGCACGGTCTACGAGAACCTGGCCTATGGGAAACCGGGCGCTGCCGAAAGCGAGATCACCCTGGCAGCCGACCTCGCCGAAGCCAGTGAGTTCATCGACGACCTGCCCCACCGTTATGACACTGTGGTTGGCGAGCGCGGGCAGAAGCTCTCTGGCGGCCAGCGCCAGCGCTTGTCAATTGCTCGCGCCATCCTGAGGGAGCCGGCGGTGCTGGTGCTCGACGAAGCCACCTCGTCGGTCGACAACGAGACCGAGGCCGCGATCCAGCATTCGCTCGACATCGTCGGCAAAGACCGCACCGTCATCGTTATCGCCCACCGCCTTTCGACGGTGCGAAATGCCGACCGCATCCATGTCATCTCCAACGGACGGGTGACCGAGTCCGGCACCCACGACGAGCTCGTCGCCCGCGACGGCCTTTATGCCGCGCTTTGGCGGGTCCAAACCGGCGAGCGTTAATCGTGGGTCGGGGCGCCCAAATGCACATGGCCGCAAACTTTCATGGGCCGGTAGATTGAGGCCGGTGAAGGGGTGGCAAGCGGGACTGATCCATTGGCGCGAGCCGAGGGCAATAAGAGCTCTGGCGGTCTTGGTTGCGGCGTCAATGGCATTCTTTGGCTCGACGGTTACTGCCGCGGCAACGGTCAACCCCTATGAATCTTCACGTATCGGCGTCGTGGGTTGCTCCAACACCGCCGACATTCTCAGCCGTTACGCAGGCAGCAGCGCCGTCGACAATGTTTGGTTTGACAACATCAATTACGGAGGCGGTCACCTCGCCGTCTGGGCCGACATCGAGGGCCAGGGGGCCTCGTATTGGACGAGTTTCCAAGACAATTTGGAAACCTACGGCGCCTCCTCGGTTTGGGTGCAAGTTTGTATCCGTGACAACTGGACCTCAGCCAGCGGCATGACCGAAGAACAGCAGGCTTTGCTCACCACCGTGGTGGACCATATTCGGGAACTGACTTCGCCGACTATTGACATATACGTTTCACCACTTAACAGCTACCTGATTCACAGTTGCGATCTCATCGGCCCCTACAGCGTGGACAACTCCATCGAGCTGGCCGATTGGGCGGCCAGCACCGGCCTGGGGCTGCGCGGTCCCGATATCGGGCCGCTGACTCCCCAAATGTTGGCGCCCGACGGTTGTCATCCACGAGGAGAGGGAAGGACCCTGGGCGGCCAACAGATCGCCGCCTTCTTTGATCAGGTCGACACCGCGTCGGCACCTGGCTCTCCGGATGCCTACCTGTTGTGGCTACAGGGCGAGCTGGGGAACCGCTGGCTTTGCTCATCGACGTTGCGCGCCGCTGGCTTGCCTTAACGCTTCCGTAGCATGGGGAAGTGAAAGTCGGCGAGGCGTGCGGGGTGTTCGGGGTATACGCCCCGGGTCAGAATGCAGCTCAGCTTTGCTACTTCGGCCTCTTCGCCCTGCAGCATCGCGGCCAGGAGTCGGCGGGGATCGCCACCTCCGATGGCCAAACCCTCACCGTTTACAAGGACCTCGGGCTTGTCGCGCAGGTGTTCTCGGATGCCTCGCTCCATGCTCTCGAGGGGCACGTCGGCATCGGTCATACCCGCTACTCGACGACCGGTTCCAACCGTTGGGAGAATTCCCAGCCCGCCAACCGCCAGGTTGGTCAGATCTCGATCGCCCTCGGGCACAACGGCAACCTGACGAACACGGCCGGTCTCAGTCAGCGGTATCCGGTGGAATCCGCCCACGGGACCTCCGACTCGGCGGTGATGCTCGCCGCCATTGCCGAAGGCGTCGATGAGCACCGCAGCGATGACCGCGGCTTGGAAATAGCCCTGGCGTCGACATTGCCCAGCTTTGAAGGCGCGTTCTCCCTGGTCGTGATGGATCAGGGCCGCCTCTTCGGCGTCCGCGATCCGCATGGATTTCGGCCGCTGTGTCTTGGCCGTCTGCCAGAAACCGTCTCGGGCAAGTCCGGCTGGGTCCTTGCATCGGAGACGGCCGCGCTCGACATCATCGAGGCGTCGTTCGTGCGCGAGGTGTCTCCGGGAGAGATGGTGATCATTGACGCGACTGGCCTTCGGTCCCGCTTTCCGTTCCCTCTCACCGATCCCAAGTTGTGTGTGTTCGAGTTCGTCTACTTCGCTCGTCCGGATTCAATCCTCAACGGACGCAACGTCCATGGGGCTCGCACCGAGATGGGACGGACCTTGGCTCGGGAGCATCCGGTCGAGGCCGATGTCGTCGTGCCGGTGCCCGAGTCAGGCATACCGGCAGCGCAGGGATTTGCCTCGGTGTCGGCAATTCCCTACGCCGACGGTTTGGTGAAGAACCGCTACATCGGCCGCACCTTCATCGAGCCCAACCAACTTCTCCGTGACCGCGGGGTGAAACTGAAACTCAACCCCATAGCGGCGACTCTGGCCGGAAAGCGCGTCGTCTTGATCGACGATTCGATTGTGCGGGGATCTACTACGAGACAACTCGTGGCCCTGGTCCGCGAGGCCGGTGCCCGCGAGGTTCACCTCCGGATCAGCTCGCCGCCCTACCGCTGGCCCTGCTACTACGGGATGGATACCTCTGATCGGAGCACGCTAATTGCGGCCCGGCTCGACATCGACGAGGTCTGCCGGCACGTCGGCGCCGACTCCCTCGGATACCTGTCGCTCGAAGGGTTGCTGGCCGCCACCGGTTCTGACCCGCGCAGCTTCTGTCACGCCTGTCTGTCGGCCGAGTATCCAACGGACGTCGAAGGAGCCCAGGGGAAGTTCTGGTTGGAGGAGCCGATCATTCAACCCCTCAGCAGGCAGCCTGATTGACCGACTATCGGCGAGCCGGAGTGGACCTCGCGGGCGCAGAACGTCATGTCAAGGCAATCGGCGCGGCCGTCACCTCTACCTGGGGGGCAGAAGTGGTCGGCGGCTTCGGGGGATTCGCGGCCGGAATCAGGATTCCGCCGGCATACCGTGATCCGATCCTTATGCTGACCACCGACGGCGTTGGGACCAAGCTCGAATTAGCGCGCCAGGCAAATCGATGGGACGGCGTGGGATCCGACTTGGTGGCGATGGTGGTAGACGACCTCGCTGCCGTTGGGGCCCGACCCGTCGCGGTTGTCGATTACATGGCGGTGGGGCGACTCCATCCCGAGCGGGACACGGCCATCGTCGAGTCGATCGCCGCCGCTTGTCAAGAGGCGGAGGCGGCTCTGCTCGGAGGCGAAACCGCCGAACACCCGGGAGTTATGGAACCGGATCAGGTCGATCTTGCCGCCACTGCGCTGGGGGTCGTCGAGGACGGTGCTGCCCTCAGCGCTGACCGCGTCCGGATCGGGGACGTCATCGTCGGTTTGCGCTCCCCCAACTTGCGTTCGAACGGCTTTTCCCTCGTCCGTTCGATCGTCGCCGGTCGAAATCTCGACGACGACATTGACGGTCAATCTCTGGCCGACGCGTTGTTGAGCCCGTCGGTGATCTACTCGCCAGCCGTCCAGAATGTGCTGGCCAAATGTGAAATTCATGCCGCGGTCCACGTCACCGGGGGCGGGATCCCGGGCAACCTTCCCCGGAGCCTGCCGGCTGGCTCGAGCTACGAGCTTTCGCGATGGGAGGTTCCGCCCATCTTCGGGCTCTTGGCGCAATGGGGCGAGATCAGCGACGACGTGATGGCCGCCGCTTTCAACCTCGGGATCGGCTTTTGCCTGATTTGCCCGCCGAGTGAGGCCGACACCGTCGTCGACCTTGCCGGCCACGAGGCCCAGGTGATCGGCAAGGTCACCGGGTAGCATCGGGCGACCAAAGGAGCCCCCCTGAGCGATCTCGTTTCCCGTCATCAATCACTCATCGCCCCGGTCCTCGGATTCGACACCGAAGTCGTCGCCGAACGGGCTGAGGGCATCTGGATTTACACCGCTGACGGTCGGCGCTACGCCGACTTTGCATGCGGCACCGCGGTCGTGAACCTCGGTCACAATCATCCGGCGGTGGTGGCGGCGGCGCATCGTCAGATCGACCGCTTTCTGCACTCTGGCTGCATCTTCCGCTATGACACCATTGTCGAAGCGGCTTCGCGTCTCGCTCAGATCACTCCGCCGGCTATCGAAAAGTTTGGCTTTGCCAACTCGGGGGCCGAAGCCGTTGAGGCGGCGGTCAAGCTCACGAAGAAAGTGGTTGGCCGCCAGGGCTTGGTGGTTTTCCGCGGCGCCTTCCACGGCCGCACGATGGGATCGGTTACCTACACGACCTCCAACGCCAAATATCGCGATGGCTACCACCCGGTCCTTGGCTCGGTTTTTGTCGCTCCTTTTCCTCACCCGTTCCGCTGGGGGATGAGCGAGGAGCAGGCGGTCGAGTACTGCCTCTGGGAACTAAATCTGATGTTCAAGCACGAAGTCAGTCCTCAGAACATTGCCGCTTTTCTCATCGAGCCGGTGCAGGGTGAGGGCGGTTACTACCCGGCACCAGCCGCGTTTCTCGGCGAGCTGCGGCAGCTCGCCGACCAGTACGGAATCAAAGTCATCTATGACGAGGTCCAGTCCGGATTCGGCCGGACCGCCGAATGGTTCGCTTCCGACCACTACTCCGCCAAGCCCGACGTCATCGCCCTGGGCAAGGGAATTGCCAACGGCTTCCCGCTCTCGGCCTATGGCGCCTCAACCGAGATGGTCGACGCCTGGCCACGCGGGTCGCACGGCACCACTTTCGGCGGCAACCCGGTGGCGTGCGCGGCGGCGATCGCGGTCATGGACACGATGGGTGACTTGCTCCCGCACGCCCGCGAGCTCTCGGCCCGAGCGTTCGAACGATGGGCCAAGATGGCCACCGAGCATCCCACCATCGGCGACGTGCGCGGGCTGGGCTTGATGATCGGAGTCGAGCTGGTCAGTGACCAGGAAACTCGCACTCCTGATCCGGAGGCGTTCAACCACCTGCAAAGGTTCTGTCTCGCCCACGACTTGATCATCATCGACTGTGGGCCCGACGGGAACGTGATTCGTTTCATCCCGTCGCTCGTCACAACTATTGAGGAGCTCGATTGGTCCCTTGACCTGATCGACGCCGGGCTCAGCGATTACGAGAGTCTTTGAGCCGGAACTGTCGCCAGCCGGTCAACGTCGAATCCGCATGACAACTAAACATTCGCGATCGCTGTGGGCGCTCGCGATGATTTTTATGACCGCAGCTTGTGGCGGCGGAGGATCCGATGACCTCAACCAAACTCTCAACCTCAACGAGGACCCCGAGTCGACGCTGCTGGTGGTCGAGAGCTCCGGCGGTTTCGTTCCCGTCGAATTCATCGTCGGCCAGGGACCGACCCTGGTCCTGCAGCGCGATGGCACCGTTATCGGACAGGGTCCGCAGATCGAGATCTACCCGGGACCGCTGCTCGCCAACTGGCAGGAGTCCCAACTCGACGACGAGACGATGCTCTTCGTGCTCGAGGAGCTCGACGCCATCGGCTTCGCCGAGATCGATCGGGTCGAGAACAACGACATCGTCAACGTCGCCGACGCACCGACCACCACGGTCACCTTTTACAACCAGGAAGGCGCTCACGAGTTCTCGGTCTATGCGCTCGGAATGGAGACCGAGGTGTCTGACGCCCGGGTGCCAATCCTCGCCAACCTGGTGCAAGAGCTTTATGACGCCACCTCGACCGGAAGCGGCCAGAGCTACGAGCCAGAAGCCATCCAGGTGGTGGCCACCGCGGGCGATGACCTCTTCGACGCCAACGATCCCACCGTCAATTTTGTCGACTGGCCGCTTCCCCAAGGTTTCGCCGACATGGCCGAGCTCGGGATCGAAGGCTGGCGTTGCGCCGCTTACGAAGGGGCCGAGGGCCAGGACCTCCTCGCCATCTTTGGCGAGGCGAACCAAAACACGTTCTTTACCGATGGCGACGTCAACTATCGGCTGTTGGTCCGCCCGCTCTTCTCGGGCGAGGAGCCCTGCGCTCCCGTCAATTCTTAAGGCGATTTTGGTGGCTATACCACCACGCGAACCTAAGGTTTGCATGGTGGCTATACCACCACGCGAACCTAAGGTTCGTGTGGCGGTATAGCTCTAGACGCGGCCTCTGACCTGTCGGTAGATGAGGAGAGCGACGATCGCGCCAATGATCGAGCCAATGAGGCCCGCCGCCGAGAACTCGTTGAACTCCCTGTCGGTGAATACGACCGCTAGCAAACCTCCGACGAAGCTGCCGACGATCCCCAGAAGGATGGTCGGGAGGATGCCCATGGCATCCTTGCCCGGCACGAGCGCGCGGGCAAGAAACCCGGCGATCAGACCTACGACGATGAACGTGATGATTCCCATAATCCTCCTCGACGGAACCCGTGGACCGAATCAAGATAGCGAATCGGCTCCTTCGATGACGTATGACTCGTCGTTCCAATAGATCTCGTCGTACTTCTCCATGACTTCCCGGGTGGCGTCGAGATACGTACCTGCTGCCATCGCCTCCGCCAAACGCTTCTCATCGATCTGCGCCACGTAGGTCGCGGCGTTCCACGCCGCTAGCACTGATGAAGTGCCGATGTTCTCGGCTTCAGCCGACGGCATGGTGTGGAGCGAGAAGCGAAAAATCGATTCCTCGTCAGAGAGCTCGGAAAACCGGAGATCCTCACCGGCCAATTGCCGGCGGGCCTCGGCGAGCACATCCCAGCGGCGATGAGGAAACGGGTTTTCGTCCGGCCAGACCGCCCGGATGATCTCGAGGCCGGGGTCATCTCCAGCGGCCTGGACTCCGATCAAACGGCCACCCGGTGCGAGGGCACGAGCTATCGGAGCGATAACGAGGCCGACCTTGCGCTCGAGATCGGTCGCGGCGCGGTAAGCCTGAGAGGCGATCGCCAGATCGAACTCGATCGCCTTGCCCGGATCCGGTAGCAACGGTTCGAGCAGGAACTCGTGGTCAGCGCGAAAGAGAACGACGGCTGCGGGGTGGACATAGACGGGATTACCGGTTCGGGCATTGGTCCGGACCTCCCAGTCGTCGGCGAGGTCCGTGTAGAGCCCTTCGATCTGCTCGGCGAATTCGGCGCTGGTGTCCCCCGCCAGGGCAACCTGCCGCCACCTTCCTTCCGACCCGACCCGAAGACGGGTGGCATCGGGAAAACGCAGATTGGTAACCACGACGACCAACTCGGGATGCTCGAGAAATCGGTCCGGCAGACGCGCCAGCCCCTGGCGGACGTCTTCGATCGAGATCTCCTTCGCCACCACGAGCCAGGGGATATAGATGAAGCGGCGATGCAAGCGTCGCATCACGTTGGTCAGCAAAGCCCCGTCCCCCATTCCGGCATCGAAGATGCGCAGACCCGGCTGACCGATCTGGAGCGACTCCCCTACGGAGGCGACCCGATCCGCGACGACAGTCTTCTCGTCTGTGGCGTTGACAAACATGTTGTAGGCGGCCCTGGTGTCGAAGAAGCGAGCCATCAGACGAGGGGAATTACGGTAAAACCGTCGGCGTTGACGGTCACCAAAACGGCGCGGCCGTCGGTGGCGTTGATCGCCGCCACGATCTCGGGAGCAACCTCAGGGCTCACGATCCCCACTCCGTCGGCACGGCGCAAGAACCTCATGCCCTCGATCATCGAAGGCAGAGGGCCCGGGTCGCTGGCGGCCACAGTCACGACTCTGTTGGAGGGATCACCCGATCGCGGCGCCGCCACCGAGGCGACCACATCCGGGGTCTTGGGGAGTTGCCGTCTCAGGTTGACAATGTGCCAGCAAACCGCGCCTGCCACCACGGTGATCGGAACCGCCCCCGACAGGGGCTCGGCCAGTTCCTCACCGCCCCCCGCCAGAACCGACCGCAGGAGCGTGAACAGCACAAAGATCAGGGCAACGGCGCCGGTGAACGCCGAACTGAAGAAGAGAACTAGCAAAGCCGCCCGGCGCGACGGGGATTGCGGCTCTCCGAGGCGGAGGGCCCGACCCCAATAGCGAACGGTCGTAGCTCCGGAAATGCCGAGGGCTACCAATGTCCCCAGCAAGGCGTTGCTGTAGTCGGACAGCACCTGCCCGGTCTCGAAGGTTCTCTGCAAGAGCAACGTGAGTAGAAAGGAGAAGCTGCCGGCAAGAATGGCGAGCGAGTAGGTGCCGAACACGTACTCGACGGCCCGAACTGTCTCGGTCCGTTCGGTGCCAAGAACAGCTCGATGATGCCAGTAGACGATCGCCCCGACGATGGCAGTAGACGTTGCGGCTGGTAACGAGCGGAACTGACTGGCAGTTTCGCGGGCGCCAATGCCGACCACCCACTCCAGCACCCGGTAGACGACAACCCCGAATGCGTGGAGCGTCGTGAACCAGGCGACCACGGCCACGACCGCGGCATAGCCATTGCGAAATGAAGTCCTGCTGCCGGCAAATCCTCGAATCCAGAAGTGGGTGAAATACACCACCCCGACCAGGAGCACCGAGAACCCCCAACGGAGGCCCTCGGAGAAATCACTCTCGCCGATCAGGATCGGTTGTTGTCCGATTGCCGTCTGGAAACTGATGGTGAGCAGGATTCCGACCCCAGACGCAGCCAATCCCAGGCCGGTGACCGAGCCCCAGAACTGTCGAATCTCGTCGAGCTCGAGGTCCGCGCCCCGCCACCGGACCATCAGCAACCACAACGCGGCGAAACAGATCAGATCCGCCAGCCACGACGGCTCGTACTGGTCAACCCCCAGCAACGAGGCGATCAGTCTGACCGCGCCGTAGGCAACCACCGACATCGCGACTGCGCCTGTCAGCGCGATATAGAGATTGCGGCCGGTGCTGGAACCAGTTCGCCGCTTTTCGAGCGCGATCCACACCGCGCCCCAGACCAAACCTGAAACAATGAGAGTTGACAGAGTCAACGCGATTTCGTTGACGTCGTCGAAGATCGCCGTGCCCCCTCGAGGAAGAATCGACTCCACGATCGAGGAGAAGGCCGAGGTGGCGACGATCGAGGCGACCACCAGGATCAGATAGGTGACGACCAACGCTGGGGAGTTAGTGCCCGGTTCGGTACGCCGCCGGGCAATCGCCACCATGGGAAGCGCGATCACCGCGGCGAGAACCGCGAGAAGGACTAGCACCAGCGACATCAGTTGAACCCGCAGAAGTAGGGATAGGACAGCCGATCGATTCTCAACGCCCCGCCCTCGTCGATCAGCGTGAACTCGAGCGTGGTTTCATACGTGGAGGGGTCGATCGGATCGACATCCATCACCGTCGCCTCAAGTCGGACGAGGGTCTCGTCATCGAACTCGGTGACGTCGTCGACCACGACCCGACTCATCGCAGGCTGATCAATTGCCAGATCCGACGCGCTGCAGTCAGCCTGCGCACCGGAGGAAAGCAGCTGATGCGCGCTCTCAAATTGCTCCTCGTCAATCGCCACCAGGAAAGACTGAACGACGCCTTCGGGACTGTCGGGGTCCAATTGTTGGATCGGCCGGAGGCTGTTCACGATCGCCGCCGCCACCACCGCGACAACCAGGATGCCGCCAACGATCAGCCCAAGACGCCTGCCGCCGGCGTTGGGAGAAGAGGTCTGGCTCAGGGCCGTGGACCTGTTCGGCTGAACGCGGCGAGCAGCTCGGCCTCCTCCGGGCGGCTCATCCCGGTCACCTTGGCGTCCGGGTGCTCCCGCAGCCAGGCGAGGGTGTCCCGGGCCGTGTCCTCGACCGGGCGACAGCGCAGCCCCGCGTCTGCGGGCAGCGTGGCGTCGTGGACCATCAGCCCGGCGTACTCCGGCAGCGGCAGCCACAACGGCGCCGACCGGTCGCCCGCCCACGGCTCCACCTTCTGGTCGGTGAGGAACTCCTGGTTTACCCAGACGAAGGTGGGTTCGGCGCCGATCCCCGTGGCGACGGCAGCCAGGAGCTCAGCACGGGTCTGCACCGGGCCGATCCCGTCGAAGACGCCGGTGGTGCGGGCCTCGGCGCAGTCGACGAGCCAGGTGGCAAGGTCACGGACGTCGACGACCTGGACCGCGTCGTTGGGCTCGCCGGGAGCCAGCACCTCTCCGCCGTCCGCGATCCGCGCTGCCCAGTAGGTAAACCGCCCGGTCGGGTCGCCGGGTCCCACGATCAGCCCCGGCCGGACCACGATCGACGACGCTGCCCCCTCGGTCACAGCCTGTTCGCAGCCGACCTTCATCGCCCCGTAGACCTCCGACGCGGAGGCGGGATCCTCGTCCGTGACGATCGGGTCGTGCAAAGACAGGGTCTCCGGATTGCCGTTGGGCGTGGAGGTGTCCGCGTAGACGTTGATAGTCGATACGAACACCCAATGGGCCTCCGGAAACGCCGCCACCGCCGCCCGGACCCGCGACGGGTGCCTGGCCACGTCGACGACCGCATCGTACGATGCTCGGGCGAGCTCGACTGGCGGCTCGGCGCCATCGGACCGGTCCCACGCGACAAACGCGGCGCCGGCAGGCACCGATCCGGACTCGCCACGACTGGCGCAGGTCACGTCGTGGCCGCGGCCTATCGCCTCCACGGCCACTGCCCGCGAGAGGAAGACAGTTCCGCCGAGCACGAGCAGTCGCATGCCCTGATCCTATGTCGAGGTACCTTGCCCCCCGTGCTGCCGGTTCTCGTGATCTTCGACTGCGACGGTGTGCTCGTCGACAGCGAACGCCTGAGCGTTGAATTGGAGGCTCGGCTTTTGAGTGAGCTCGGGTGGCCGATGACCGCCGAAGAGCTCGTTCTCCGCTGGATGGGAAGGACGGCGGCGTTCCAGCGCGAGGAAATCGCCGACAGGCTCGGCGCCTCTGCAGCCGCCTTGTTTGAGGAGCGCTCCTCGAACGAGGTCCGCGCCGCGTTCGAGACCAGCCTTCAGGCGGTGCCTGGGGTCATCGCCGTTCTCGATTATCTCGAAAGTCGCGGGGTCAAGACCTGTGTCGCCTCGAGCGGCACCCATCAGCGAATCCGGCTCACGCTTGGCCTCACCAACCTTGCTCATCGTTTCGAGGGTCGTATCTTCAGTGCAGCGGATGTCGCCGTGGGCAAACCCGCCCCCGACTTGTTCTTGCATGCCGCCGAGAGCCTCGGAGTGGCGCCATCTCAGTGTGCGGTGGTCGAAGACAGCGTCTTCGGGGTCCAGGCCGGAGTCGCGGCGGGCATGACGGTTTACGGCTTCGGCGGTGGCCTCATCGACCGAACGCTCCTGGAGCAAGCCGGCGCGATTGGCTTTGACCAGATCACCGACTTGGTGCCCTGGCCGACTGGGTCAGATTCTTGAACCAATGCCACGGGTGGCGAATTCGACCACCGCGTCCGCCAGCGCCGAGCGGCTGAGCGAACCCCCAGGTCGATACCAACGCTCGACGGCGTTGAGCATCGAGAGAATGAGGATGGCCGCGAGCTTGGGGTCGATTCCGGCTCGGAAGGAGCCATCCTTTCTTCCCGTCTCGAGCGCCGCTCGAAAGACTGTTTCGTAGTCATTCCGAGCCGCGACCACGCGTTGTCGGTGCGGTTCGTCGAGCGCGTCAGCTTCGAAGAGAAACGTCCGCGCTTCGTCGAGATGGTCGAGCACTACATCGTTGTGCCCGCGGACCAGGGATCTGAGCAGTTCGGCTCCATCCCCTCCGCGTGCCACCGCTTTGGCAGCACTCGCTTGGAAGAGTGCCGCTCCGATTTCAACGACTTCGACAAGCAGGTCTTCCTTGGACTCGATGTGGCTATAAAGCGAGGAGCCCAGCACCCCAACCTCGCGGGCGAGATCGCGCATCGAGGTGCCGTGATAGCCCTGGGCCGCGAACAGCCGGCTGGCCGCCTTGACCACGTCTTCCCGAGTCCGCGAACGGGAGGCGGTCATACGTCGAAGTCAACCTCGACGGCATCAGACAGCGGATGTGCCTGGCAGGTCAGGACATAGCCAGCCTGGACTTCGGCATCGACCAATGCCCAGTTCTTGTCCATCCGCACCTGCCCCTCGACGATGCGGGCCTTGCAGCTGGCGCACATCCCGCCCTTGCACGAGTAGGGCAACTCTGGACGCACCCGGAGCGCGGCGTCTAGAATCGAAGTTTCCGGACGCATGCGAGCTGAGGTTTCCCGTCCGTCGAGGGTGAAAGTAAGCCGCACGGTTCCTTTCTCATCATCCGGCTCAGGTGGAAGCGTGTTGAGGTCGAGCGGCCCGGCAAAGAAGAGCTCGTCATGGATCAGTTCCGTCGGGATTCCGCGGTCCTCCAACAGTCGCCGAGCTGCCACGACCACATCGAAGGGGCCGCAGAGAAACCATTCCTCGGGGCGGGCGGGGGCGATGACTCTTTCGAGTAGTTCGACCAGGCGTTCCTCGTCCAACCGTCCCGACAAGAGCGGAGTGATCGCTTGCTCACGGGTCAGCACATGGATGATTTGAAGGCGGTCCGGATATCGGTCCTTTAGCCCTTCGAGCTCATCGAGGAACATGACGCTGTCGGCGCCGCGGTTGCCGAAGATCACCGAAAACCGGCAACCGGGCTCGGATTCGAGGAAGGTTGCCAACAAGGAAAGCACCGGGGTGATACCGCTCCCGACCGCGATGGCTCCGTAGTGCACGGGCCGGGGAATCGTGGTGAACTCTCCTACCGGTGCCATCACCTCCAGCTCGTCCCCGGTCGCCAGGCGGGAGGTGGCAAAGGTGGAGAAGGCGCCGCCCGGTAGCTGTTTGATCCCAATCCGCAACCGGCCCTGGTTGGCGTTGGAGCAGATCGAATAGCTCCGCCTCACGTCAACTCCATCGAGGTCGGTCTTGACCGTCACATGCTGGCCAGGCAGGTAAGAGAATTCCTCGGCGAGGTCCGCGGGAACGTCGAAGGTGACTGCCACCGCGTCGTCGGTCAGCCTCGCGATGGCAGCCACCCGCAAGCGGCGGAAATCGCGCGGTCGGGTCGTCGTCAACGCAGCTCTTTGAAAAGATCGAAGGGCTCGCCACACGAACCGCAAACCATCAGCGCTTTGCAGGCCGTGGAACCGAACCGGCTCACCACGCGAGCCGGGCCGTCCGCGCAGCGAGGACACCCGACGGAGTGGTCGGGTTGGGGAGGGGCGAAGCCGTGTTGCTGGAGAAGGTCTCGCGCTCGGGGGCTGAGATCGTCAGTGGTCCAGGCCGGCGCCCGGCTCAGCACCACCTCGGGCTGATACCCATGGCTGTCGAGCATCGACTCGATGTCTTTCCTGATCGCGTCCATCGCCGGGCAACCGGAGTAGGTCGGCGTAATCGTCACGCGGACCCGAGTACCCACGGTCTCGACTCCTCGCAGGATCCCCAGGTCGGCGATAGAAAGAAACGGCAGCTCTGGGTCCATCACCTGATCGAGGAGCTGGTGGGGTGACAGGGTGGTCGCGGTTGTCACCATTGCACTCCCGGATAAGCCCGCGCCAGTGATTGCATCTTGGCCAGCAGATGGCCGAGGTGCTCGGTGTGCATACCGCGGCGACCGCCGCGACGAGGGAATGGGTCCTTCGGTAGCACCAGCCGAGATTCGTCGAGGACCGGAGTGAGCCGCTCGTCGAATCCGCGCCGGAGGTCCTGATGCTCGTCGAACATCTCATCCACATAGCGAGCCAGGGCGACGAGCCCCGATTGCATCCGCCGATTGCTCTCCTCGGTTCCCCGGCCGAGCCGCTCGGTCCAGGTGGCCGAGTGTTGCCAGTGGTAACGAGCCTCGAGCAATGCCTTGCTCGCCACGGCGGCGAGGACCTCGTCGGGCGAGCCGGCCAATTTCTCCCACAAGCCCACCTGGTAGGAGTCGAACAGGAGCTGGCGGGCAATCGTCTGTCCAAAATCGCCATTGGGTTGTTCGCAGATCAGGAGATTGGTGAGCTCCCGCTCGCTCCGAAACATGGCCAGGTCGTCCTCCGTTCGACCCTTTCCCTCCAGGTCGCCGAAATGGGTCAGAAGCGCGCGAGCTACTCCGAGATGATCGAGGGCAATGTTGGCCACTGCGATATCGAGCTCAAGGTCCGGCGCCGCCGCCACCCATTCCGAGAGTCGCTGAGCAAGGATGAGGTTGTCGTCGGCGAAGCCGAGAACGTTCATCACATTTGGCCAACTTCGTCAGGGATGTCGTAGTGCGTCGCGTGGCGGTAGGGCTTCTCGATCGCTTCAAAGAACGCCGGGGCCTCGTCGGGATCGGACGCGACGATCTCGGTCGAGGCCACCACCCAGATGCTGACGCCTTCGACCCGGCGGGTGTAGACGTCGCGGGCAGCCAGCAAGGCCGAATCGGCGTCGGGGGCGTGGAGGCTTCCGGCGTGGACGTGAGCCAAGCCCCGCTTCTGACGGATGAACACTTCCCACAGCGGCCAGACTCCGTCGGTTTCGGTGCCGGTGACTTTGCTTTCCGCTTCGCCCGCAACTTGGGGAACCGAATAGGTCACGCCGAACCCGCCACGGCTGAGCTGACCGCGGCCGCTTGGCGGACCCAGGCGCCGTCATCCCAAGCCTTCCGTTTGTGCTCGATCCGGTCGCGGTTCATGGGGCCATGACCCTTCACCACTGCCCAGAACTCATCCCAGTCGATAGGGCCGAAGTCGTAATGTCCCCGCTCCTCGTTCCAGGCCAGATCGGGATCAGGGATCTGGAGACCCAAGTAGTCCGCTTGGGGAACCGTCATGTCGACGAACTGCTGACGAAGTTCGTCATTGGAGACCCGCTTGATCTTCCACTCCATCGACTGTTCGGTGTGAGTCGACTCGGAATCGTGCGGACCGAACATCATGAGCGACGGCCACCACCAACGGTCGAGAGAGTCTTGGGCCATTGCCTTTTGCTCAGCCGAGCCGTTGCAGAGGGTGAGCATGATCTCGTATCCCTGGCGCTGGTGGAAGGACTCCTCGAGGCAGATCTTCACCATTGCCCGGGCATAGGGGCCATATGAGCATCGCTTGAGCATCACCTGGTTGGTGATCGCGGCGCCGTCGACCAGCCACCCGATGGCGCCCATGTCGGCCCACGACAGGGTTGGATAGTTGAAGATCGACGAGTACTTCTGCTTCCCCGAATGGAGCAGCTCCATCAGCTGATCACGGTTCACACCCAGGGTTTCCGCCGCCGAATAGAGGTAGAGACCATGGCCGGCCTCGTCCTGGACCTTGGCGATCAGAATCGCCTTCCGCCGGAGTGACGGCGCTCGGCTGATCCAATTGCCTTCCGGCTGCATCCCGATGATCTCGGAGTGGGCGTGTTGGGCAATCTGGCGGATCAGTGTTTGGCGGTACTCCTCCGGCATCCAGTCGGTCGACTCCACCTTCTCTTCTGCCTCAAGCAGGGCACGGAATTTCGCTTCACGCATCGCCGCATCCTACCACCTAACGAACGATCGTTCGTTAGGTGGTTGGATGCCGGTTTGGTGATAAAAACGATCTATGTCCGGTGGTCGAGGAGTTGAGCCTGGTTGATGCGGCCCAGCGGGCCGTGTTCGTCGAAGACCAGGGTGTCGGCCATACCGATCCCGGTTTGATGCTGCCGGGCTACCGATCGCATCCCCACCCATTCGCCTACCGGCAAACGGTGGGCGTAAAGCGTGATGTCGGGATTGACAAAGATCCACTCGCGGGGGTTGATGCTTTGCGAGTTGCCGTTTGACAGATCGGCCAGCGTGGCCAGTAGTACGAACGGGCTCGGCTCCTCGCCGGCGATTACCGGCACTAAAAGCCGCATCCAGGAGAGACCGGGGCCCGGAATGGCGAAGCTTTGGTCGACGCTCCGAATCTCGACCGCGTCGTGATGAAAGCGTGCCACCCGTCCGCGGTCGCCGAAGCTCTCATTCCAGTCGAGGAGCGGCACTTCGTCCGGCGGTGGTGGTGCATTCCACTCGAGCGCCAGCGGCTGGAACGGCAATTCCGCGGTCCTGATCTTCAAGGCCGACACTCGTCCGACTTCAAGCCCCTCGGCATGGAGGAACGCGTCGACGACTTGGATTCGCTTGCCATCCCGCCTCACCACGGTTTCCACCGTGAGCGGTGTGAGGGGCACGGCGCGAAACAAATCGACCGTGAAGCGAACAACCTGCATGGGAACCGCCGTCGGCACAGAATCGACGGCCCGCGCCAAGAGCCCTGACGGCGGGCTTCCGTGCTGGTGCTCGTCATCCCAACCACCGCGAGTTAGCTCCGTGGGCCGGAAGCGGTCGCCCTCAATCACGAACAGGGCGGAGCGTTCCTTCATGAGCCGGCGGACGGTAGCTCAACCCGGTACACCTAACCTGCTCGGGTGTTAAGCATCAAGGGGCTGCGCAAGACCTACGGCGACGTCGTCGCGCTGGACGATTGCACCTTCCGCGCCGAGCCGGGGCGCATGCTGGGCTTTCTGGGACCGAACGGAGCCGGGAAAACCACTGCCATGCGAGCGGTCTTCGGACTCGTCGAGCAAGACGCCGGAACCATCACCTGGCGCGACGCGCCGATCGGGTTCGAGCAGCGACAGCGCTTTGGCTACATGCCCGAAACCAGAGGTCTCTACCCGAAGATGCGAATTCACGACCAGCTTGTCTACCTCGGCCGGCTGCATGGCATGTCTGCGCGAGCTGCCGGTGACGAGGCCGAGGCCCTGTTGGCGACCTTCGGCCTCAGCGAGCGGACCCGTGACCCGCTCGAGAAGCTTTCGCACGGGAACCAACAACGCGTTCAGCTCGCTGCAGCTTTGATCAACCGACCCGAGCTGCTGGTGCTCGACGAACCCTTCAGCGGTCTCGACCCCATCGGAGTTGAGACGATGGGCCAGGTGCTGCGCGAACGCGCCCGAGATGGCGCGGCAGTCGTTTTCTCCTCTCATCAACTCGACCTGGTCGAAGATCTCTGCGAGGACGTGGCGATCATCCGCCAGGGTTACATCGTTCGCCAGGGCGAGGTTGATCAGATCAAGGACGCGTCCCCGGTGCGCCATCTGGAACTAGAGCTCGCCGACGGCGACGTCCGCCAGCTCGGCGAGCTCAGCGACCGGGTAGTCGAACAAGTCGGCAATCGCTATCGGCTGATGGTTCCCGCTGACTTGGATATCCGACCGCTGATGAGTGGCGCCTTGGCGACTGGGCAGGTGCGTCGGTTCATCTATACGACGCCGTCACTCTCGGAGATCTTCCTAGAGGCGGTTGCGTGACCGGTTGGAATGGCATGTGGCTCGTCACGAAACGCGAGATCCGCGAACGGGCCCGCACCAAAGGATTCTTGATCTCGTCAATCCTCACGGTGGTGTTGATCACCGCCGCGATTGTGCTCCCAACCGTCGCTGGCGATGCTGCCGAGACTCATCGGATCGGAAGCCTCGGCGCGGGCAACGAGGCAATCGTCACCGCTGCCGCCGAGGTGGCCGCGGCAGAAGTCGCTGACCAGCCGGCGGAAGAGGCTGACGGCTTCGAAATATTCAACTTCTCGTCGCGAGAAGAGGCAGCGTTGGCTTTGCAGGCTGGCGAGGTGGAAGTGGTCCTTATCGATGGCGAAAGCGTCCTCGTCGCCACCGAGGGATTTGGCGGCACCCCGCTGGTCGGCACTCTGCAGCAAGCCGCCGGGGCTGTCCGTCTCCAAGAGCTGGTCGCCTCGAACGAGGAAGCGGCCTCGGTGATTGACGTCCTCTCAAGAGATCCGCTGGCCGTGACGACACTGGCTGGTGAGGACTCGGCGGCAGCCGAACGCGGCACCATCGCCTATGGCGGCCTCATCCTCATGTACATCGCCGTCCTCTCTTATGGGAACGCCGCTCTCACCGGCGTCACCGAAGAGAAGAACAATCGAGTGGTCGAAGTCCTCCTTGCCACCTTGAAACCCTGGCAGCTGCTCGGTGGCAAGGTCCTCGGCATCGGGCTGCTCGGCCTGGCGCAGTTCGCCGCCACCGTCATCGTCGCCTTCGTCGCGTTGAGAGCCACCAACGCTCTCGAGCTACCTGACCTCGACGCTTCCATCGTCGGGGTTCTCGTGCTTTGGTTCGTGCTCGGGTTCTCGATCTTCTCGGTTCTTTATGCCGCGGCAGGCGCGCTGGCGAGCCGTCCCGAAGAGGCTCAGTCGGCCAGCCTGCCCATGACCATGATCGCCGTGTTGGCCTTCTTCCTCAGCTTCGGGGTGTTGAGCAATCCCGATTCGACTCTCTCGCGTATTGTCACGTTCATCCCGTTCACGGCGCCGTTCGTCGTCCCGGTTCGCAACGCCCTTGGGGCTCTGACGCTGGTCGAGCATGTGCTGGCCGTGATAGTGACCGTGCTCGCGATCATCCTTCTTATCCGGGTCGCGGCCCGTATCTACTCGGGCGGATTGCTCAGCATCGGCCGGCGGGTGAAGCTGCGCGAAGCCTGGCGGGGGACGAATTGATGGCGATCACCGTTGAGAAGAAGGATGGCGTCGCCAACCTTTGGCTGGACCGCCCGGAAAAGCTGAACGCGTTGTCGATCGACATGTGGACCGACCTTCCCCGCGCGGCCGCGGAACTGGCTAGCGACACTGAGGTGCGAGTCATCGTGGTGGCGGGACGTGGGCCCTGTCTAACGGCAGGAATCGACCTGGACATGCTTGCGGACCTCGCACCGGCGGGAGAGTCGGAAGCGGCGCGGCGGCTGGCGGTCATGCACCGGATCAAGGAACTTCAACACACCTTCACCTCGCTGGCTGACTGCCCCCAGCCGGTGATCGCGGCCATCCACGGCTACTGCCTGGGCGCCGGCATCGACCTGATCACCGCCTGCGACATCCGGTGGGCGAGCGCCGATGCGATCTTCTCGGTGCAGGAAACGCGGATGGGTTTGGTCGCCGACGTCGGCACCATGCAGCGGCTGCCGCGCATCGTCAACCCCGGTGATGTCGCCGAGCTGGTTTACACCGGCGCCGATATCAACTCGACGCGGGCCCTCGAGATGCGCTTGGTGACCCGAGTGCTGCCCGATCAGCCCACTCTCTGGTCCGAGGTGATGGGCTTGGCCGGGATGATCGCCGACAACTCGCCTCTGGTGGTGCAGGGAGCCAAGCGGGTGTTGCAAGCGGGCGAGGGCCGGTCGGTCGCCGAAGGGCTCGACTATATCGCGGTGTGGAACGCCGCCTTCGGAGAGTTTTCGCGCAGCAACCGATAGGTTGCGTTTGCTGCGCGAGAACGGTGGGGTGGTTACTCCTCGGGGCGCGGCGCCGGCTGGAGGATGTAGAAGAAAGCGCCGGTCGGATCCTGGAGATAGTGCATGATCCCGGCCATCGGCACGTCGATGACGCCGCTCATATCGGTCGCACCCAGCTCCACCGCCTTCTTGGCGGCCGCTTCGTGTTCGTCGACGGCGAAATAGACGTCCCAGTGCGCGGGCACTTCGGCCGGCCACATCTCTCCCATGTCCAAGCCACCGGCGCGCTTGTCCTGTCCAATGCCGCCCAGGTGGTACATGTTGCCCTCGCCCATGTCCATCGACTCCCACTCCCAACCAAAGACCTTCTCGTAGAAAGGACGAGCGGCGTCGAGGTCGCGCGTGGCGAGCTCGTTCCAGGCGAGCGACCCGTGGTCGCCATACATCTCCGCACCCTTGTGGGTCTTCGGCTCCCATAAACCGAACGCAGCACCCGAGGGGTCGGCGAGAAAAGCCATCCTTCCGAACTCCATCACGTCCATCGGTTCCATGAACACCTGGCCGCCCGCTTCTTTGGCCGCCTTGGTCTTCTCGTCGGCGCTATCGACGAGCACGTACGAGCTCCACATGCTGGGCATGCCCTCGGCCATGGTCGCCCCGAGCCCGGCGACGGCTTTGCCGTCCTTGGTGAAGTTGGTGTAGTAGCCCCCATCCGGCAAAGGTCCGTCCTGGGCCTCCCATTCAAAGAGCTCGGAGTAAAACTTCTTGGCAGCTTCCTGGTCGGTCGAAGCCAGATCGACCCAGCCAAATGTGTCGCGAGGAATCGTCATCCTCTCTCCTTTCGTCGCGGTTCCCGCCCTCTGGCGAGAGTACCGCGATTCGGCTCCATACCGACCTGCCAGGCGCCCGAAATTGAGGAAAAGTGAGGCCAGTCGATTTCTAACGTGCCCTGCGTGGAAAGGATCTCTGGTCTCGAACGGGCACGGGCGGACCGCGCGGCCGATCGGTCGTGGGTCGCACGCGACCGACTCCACGGTGTGTTCGCCGCCAACCCAACTAGCCAGGAGGTGCTCGAACTCCTCGGCAGGGTCTCCTTCGAAATGGGAGACCTTCCTGAGGCGGGGCGCTATTGGTACTTGACCGAGACCGACAACGAGGAAGCGAGGCTTGCGAACGCGGCCTTCGAAAAACGATTCGGATCCAACCCGCATGCCGTGGTGCATTCCATTCCGCTAAAGGCCCCGATTTCGGTCTATCCGCCTCTTGTTCAGGATCGTCTAGCAGCGCTTCGCGACGCCGTGTCGAGGGACAAAGCCGCCTCCGGATTTCTGTCATGGAGTGACAAGGGCGAGTGGTTGACAAGTGAAGCGAAACCGCGTCCCAAACCGCCGAAACCGCACGGAAAGGTCCCAAACGTTGTGGTTGGTGTGTTGGTCTCGTTTACAGTCGGGGTCTGGGTCATTGGAGTGGTAACCATCGTCCGCCTGTGACGAGCCTCACCCCTTGAGCGCCTCGCTCACCAATCCGGGCAGCGACTGCCAGCGGGGTTTAGCGATGAAGCGAGTAAAACGCCGGGCTACTGCCGCGCCATTCTTGGCGGTGATCCCCCACGGGGGCGGCGGGGAAAGATGGACCTCGCCCTGGCGCCAAGCCCGCAGCATCGGGAAGAATGGGCCGCGCGCTACGGACTTCTCGGGTCGGTCGAAGAAGAGCGCGTTATGGACGACCCCGACTCCGCTTCCCACTGCTCCCACCGAATGGCCGGGGAATGCGCCCCACGACGCCCGCGGCAAAAGGAAGTTCAACGCGGTCCAAGTGTTCACTGCCACCGCCCCATAACGCAGGTTGGCGATGGCGCCTTCGAAATGCGGGCCGTAGTCGTCTGCTGTCTGCGGGTGGATGATCAGGTTCGCACCCAACGACCCTTCCAACTGGTGGTTCGCCAGCTGCACCGCTGATTGGAGGAAATAGGCAGGGTCGTTGAAAGGGAGCCGCACCACCCCGAGAGCGGGGGTAAACCATTCAGTCTTGAAGGCGGACTCATCAGTGCCCGAGGTCAGGTTGGGCAGGATCGTCGTCGGCATCCCGCCCACTGTCACTGCCCCCGGCCGATCGGCGACCTTACGTCGCCGTTCCTCCCCTCCTGGGTAATAGGGAAAGCGCGGTTCGAGTTCGTCGATGACTTCCCCGATCGTTTCCACCAACTTGCCCGAACCGTCCCACCCCTCGGGGAGGACCAGGATCTGGGGAGCGATGCAGTTGTAACCGACGTTGATCAACTTGGCGGTGACGATCTGTTCGGCTTGATACTTGAAATCCGCCGCGGTCCACGGCCCAGGCACAACGATGATCGGGCTGACGCCACCCAGCTCGCTAGTCACCGGCTTCTCGAGCCGAGGTTCGCCATTTGCTCGCCGGCGTTCCGATTCGTCGCCCGTTCCCCAGACGATCGCGTCGTGCGTGGCGCGGCTGCCGGTGAGATGGACCGTGTCGACCAGCTCGTGTTCGATGAGAGACGCGCCGATGTCCGAAGTGCCGTAGACGATGCGGAGACAACCAAGGTCGACGAACTCGACCAGGATCTCTTCGATTAAAGGGCCGAGATAGTCGTTGATTGGGCTCAACTTCAGGATCACGACCTGGCTCTCGGCGATGAGCTTGTAGAGCGCGTCGAGGGCCGGGATCGAGCCGACGTTGCCGGCGCCCATAACTGCGCAAACTCTTGGATTGGGCCTGATTCGATAGGCGGCAGCAGTATTCTGCGCCAGCGTGGCCGGGGTCACTTGGGGCTGCATCCAAACGTCGATCGAGTAACCGGAGAGAAGGATTGCGTCGTACCAGTCGAAGGGCAGGACCCGCACGATCGCCCGTCCGTCCCTGCCCGAGCGCACCGAGCGTCTTGAGTAGGTGGCCCTACCGCCCGCCAGGCGGCGGAGAGATTCTGCGTAGGCCTGGGCGCCGGCGATGATCGAAAACGGACCCGAGAACCATTCCTCGGCTGCCGCCGGGCTATCTGGTTCGAATTGCTTGGCGAGGGCAGCCGCGTCGATCCACCGCTCGGCCGCAAAATCCGTCCTTCGCACCACCGACTCAAGCAGCCGAATTCGCTCGGCGAGGGAACCCGCGGCCCAAAGTTGCTTGCGAGCGGTCAGCTCCGATAGGGCGCGGTCAACGTCGGTTGGGGAGGTTGCCAGCGCCGTCATCGAGGGTGGAGGGTAGGGGTCGCCGCCCTTAGGGTGTCCCTGTGCCGGCCCGCTACATCCGCCTCGGTTCCGTGGTCAATTCGGCCATTGCCTCCGCGCTCGACGATCTACGGGAAGCCCTCGAGATCGAAACCGACTTCCCACCGGCCGTTATCGAAGCGGCTGAGGCCGCGGCTTTGAGTCCTCGCCTGCCCGAAGTGGACCGGACCGACATTCCCTTTTGCACGATCGACCCACCCGAGTCGATGGATCTCGACCAGGCCCTCTATCTCGAGCGCCAGGACGACGACGGCTACCGCGTCGTCTACGCCATCGCCGACGTCGCTGCCTTCGTAAAGGCCGACGGGCCGATCGACCTCGAAGCTCGCAGGCGGGGGCAGACGCTCTATGGCCCCGACCAGAACGCCCGCTTGCACCCACCGCGGATCTCGGAGGATGCCGCGAGCTTGCTCCCGAATGAGGTCCGACCGGCGCTGCTCTGGGACATGACCCTCCTCGCCGACGGGGAGGGGACCGAGGTTGCTGTCAGCAGGGGACTCGTGCGCAGCCGGGAGAAGCTGAGCTACCAAGCGGCCCAGAAACGGATCGACGATGGCACCGCTTCGGAGTCGCTGAATTTGCTGAGGGAGGTGGGCAAGCTGCGGCAGGAGCGAGAAGCGCGTCTGGGGGGCATCAACCTCCCGCTTCCAGAGCAGGTCGTCGAGAAGGATTCGCATGGGTATCACCTCGAGCTCCGAGCGCCTCTCCCGGTCGAAGGCTGGAACGCCCAGATCTCGTTGATGGCTGGCCAAGCCGCCGCCGAGGTGATGCTGAAGGCCGAGGTGGGCGTGCTTCGAACTCTCCCGCGCGCCGGCCCGAAGAAGATTCAGCGGGTTCGCCTCATCGCCAAAGCCCTCGGCGTGAAGTGGGAGCGAACGACTTCATTCTCCGAGCTGGTGAGACAGCTCGACCCCACCGTGCCGGCCGAAGCAGCCCTGCTCAATTGCGCCGCCTCGCTCCTGCGGGGCTCGGGCTATGCAGTCTTCGATGACGAGGTGCCCACCAATGCCGGTCACGCCGGTGTGGGCGCCGAATACGCCCACACCACCGCACCGCTTCGCCGTTTGGTCGACCGTTATGTCGGCGAGGTCTGTGTGGCTTCCTCGCTCGGGTTGACGGTCCCGGATTGGGCCCATCGCGGTCTTCCTGAGCTACCCGAGATCATGGAGCGTACGACCCGCAAAGCCCAGCAATACGAGGCCGGGATCATCAGCACGCTGGAGGCGGCTGTGCTCGAACGACATCTAGGCCAGGTCTTTGACGCCGCGGTTGTCGAGCTGACCGAGACCGGAGGGGTGATCCAACTGGTGGATCCACCGGTGACCGCCCATTGCCGTGGGACTGACTTGCCGCTGGGGAAGGTCATCGGGGCGAAGCTGGTCTCGGCCGACATCGCCGCGCGCCAGGTCGGCTTCGTCGCCGCTTCCTGAGCCCAGGAACCGATCGGGGGGCGGCCGGAGTCCAACCGGCATCATGAAACACCTATCAAAACTTGTGCGCGCCCTTTTCGTCCTTGCTGCTTGCGGGGGGACGTCCAGCCCGTCTACGACGGCCGCCTCCGGCGATGACGGGTTGGCAAATCCCAACAACGGCGAGATGGCAATTCCCACCGGCGACGCCGTCAACCCGCAGCCGATCACCGAGGCCACGGTGGTCAGCACCGACGGCAACGAAGTGCGCTTCGCGGTCTGGATGGGCCTCGAGCCCTGCGATGTCATCGACCGGGTTGAGGTCACTGAGACCGATGCCAGTGTCGACGTCGAGATCTTCCGCGGAACCGGCGACATCGCTGCCACCTGTGTGGCGATTGCCGTCGAACGGATCGTCGTGGCGGAGTTGGACGCCCCGCTTGGCGCCCGTGTCCTCATCCTTTCTGGAGTCGAACTCGCCGCCTGACCATCGGGCGTTTTCATCAGCTAGACCGGCACTTTTAGTGCCGGTCTAGCCGCGTAGAACGCCAGCGCGGGCTACAAGACGTTGGTTTCGGTTCGCCCGCGGCGTCCCAGATAGCCGTGCCAGAGGAGGCGGGCTGCCACCGCGCGATGGGGCTTCCAACGATTGCCGATGTCTTCGAGCTCCAACGGATTAGGAATGGCATCGAGGGATAGGGCTTCGGTGACCGCGACCTGCAGGGCCCGGTCGCCGATCGGCCAAATGTCGGGACGGCCTAGGCAAGCAAGGAGATAGACGTCGGCGGTCCAGCGTCCGATCCCCGGAATCGCCGTAAGCTCGCGCCGGACTTCGTCGTCATCCTTTTGCGCAAGCCCTTCGAGTGGAAGACGGTGGTCGATGATCGCCCGAGCGAGCTCGCGGAGATAGCGATCCTTTTGCCGGGAGACTCCGTCGGCCCGCAGTTCCGCGGGCGAGGCCTCCAACAAGCGTTCCGGTTCCATCTCGCCGAGACGGTCCCGAATTCGGTGGTATGCCGCCGCGGCGGACGCCAACGACACCTGCTGTTCAAGGATGAAAAGAACGAGACTCTGAAATCCGGCGGGGCGCTGCCAGAACGCGGGAAGCCCGAACTCTTTGACGATCCGTGCCAATGCCGGGTCCTGTTTGGCGAGGAGCCGGGCCGCACGGGCGAACCGTGCAGCGTCCAAGGACGAGCTCATTTTGTCGCGAAGCGCACAATCGGTCGCCCGCCGCGTCGAGCAACCTCCCGGAATCCGGCCTCCTCGAACATGGCCAGAGTCCCCGTGTACAGGCTGGCGCTGGTCGGGGAGGCGAGGCGCGAGGTGTCGATCGGGTAAGCCTCGATCACCTGGGCGCCATTACTGGCGGCGTAGTCGACTGCCGCCAATAGGAGTTCCTTGGCAACCCCCTGCTTCCGATGATGGCGGTCGATATAGAAGCAAGTGATCGACCACACCGGCTGGTCGTCGACCGGCCTCAACTTGGGCGACCGGTCGAGGCGCGGGTACTCGCTACGAGGAGCGACTGCTATCCAGCCGATGGGCTCGTTCCCCTCAAAGGCGAGGAGCCCCGGCTCTTCCCCGTGGTCGACGAGCGTCTTCAATTCCTGTCGATTGCCCTTGCCGTGGCCTTCCTCCCACTCCCGGCTGGTGACCCGCCACCACATACACCAGCAGCCGCTGTAAAAGCCGCAGTCACCTGCCAGCCGCTCGACGTCCTTCCATCGATTTGGGCTTGCTGCCTCGATTCGAAAGTCAGGCAGAATCGTTCACTTCGGATGAGAGAGGAGGCTAGGTGAGCGATCGCAGTGAGTTGTTTCGCAGGGCGGCGGAGATCGCGGCCGCTTTTCGAGCGTCCGCGGCCGACCGCCCGGTTGGGCGTAGCCCGGACCTCCAGGGCTTGCGAGCCGGCTTGCATGTCGAGCTCCCCGAACGACGCTCAGAACCGGTCGAGGTGCTTGAGGCGCTTGCCAAGGCTGCCGACCCTGGACTGGTCGCGACGGTCGGACCGCGCTATTTCGGCTTCGTCGTTGGTGGTGCGCTCGACGCGGCGACCGCGGCCGACATGGTCGCCGCGGGGTGGGATCAGAACGGCTTCAGTCCGGCGCTGTCACCGGCGGCGATGGTGGCCGAGGAAGCGGCGGGGACCTGGCTCAAGGAGCTGCTCGGGCTCCCTGCCACCGCGTCGGTCGGATTCGCCACTGGCACCCAGCAGGCCAACACGATTCTCCTCGCTGCCGCACGGCAACAGGTTCTCGCTGATAGGCGCTGGGATGTCGGAGAGAATGGTCTGCGGGGAGCGCCGCCGGTGCGCGTTCTAGCCGGGACCGAGAGGCACGCGACCATCGACCGCTCTCTGCGACTTCTTGGCATCGGCACGACCGCGGTCGAGGAAGTACCCACCGACGGCAACGGGGCGGTGCAAGAAGCCGAGATGCTCGAGCGTCTGCGCTCGAACCCATCGGTAGCGACAATCGTCTGCCTGCAGGCAGGCAACGTCAACACCGGTGCCATCGACCCCATGCGCCGAATCTGCGAGGCAGCCAAAGCTGCGAAGACCTGGGTCCACGTCGACGGGGCTTTCGGGCTCTGGGCCGGCGCGAGCCCGCAACTCAAGCATCTCGTCGACGGCGTCGAGCTGGCCGATTCCTGGTCCTGCGACGGGCACAAGTGGTTGAACGTTCCTTACGACTCGGGCTATGCCTTTTGCGCTCATCCTCAGATTCACAGCAACGCGGTGGGCTACAACGCCGCCTACCTGGTCGGCGCCGGTGGGGCAACCCTGGGCGATCTCGTGCTCGACTCGTCACGGCGTGCCCGCGGGTTCTCCACCTGGGCCGCTATCCAAGAGCTCGGCCGCTTCGGCATTGCAGACATGATCGAGCGGTCGTGCGCTTTGGCCCGCCGGTTCGCTGCAACCCTGGGCGAGGGTGGGGCGGAAATTCACAACGAAGTGGTGCTCAATCAGGTGCTGGTTGGGTTTGGGAGTGACGCAAGGACCGAGGCCGTCATCAAGGGCGTGCAGGAGGAGGGCACCTGCTGGCTGGGGGGCACTACCTGGAGAGGGAAACGGCTCATCCGCATTTCGGTCTCGAATTGGTCGACCACCGAAGAGGATGTCGATCGCTCCGCGTCAGCGATCCTCCAAGTCGCTCGTACGCTCTGACCCGTGCCTGAGGGAGATACGGTTCTCGTCGCCGCCCGACGTCTCCACGAGGCCCTGGCCGGCAAGGCCATCAGGCGAAGCGACCTACGGATGCCAAGGATCGCAACCGCGGACCTTTCCGGGCAGACGGTCCTGGGGGTTGCCGCCCGCGGAAAACACATCTTGCTCCGAACCGACGCCGGCCTCACCCTCCACACACATTTCACGATGGATGGGACATGGCACCTGTATCAACCGGGCGAGAAGTGGCGCGGTCCCGGCTTTCAGGTTCGGGCGGTGATCGAAACCACCGACGTCGTGGCGGTGGGCTTTCGACTGGGGATCTGCGAACTGATCCGCACCGCCGACGAAACGCAGCGACTCCGGCATCTGGGGCCGGACGTACTGGGCGGCGACTGGGATCGAAACGAGGCAATCCGAAGACTCGGCACCCATCCCGAGCGCGAGGCCGGAACCATGCTGATCGATCAACGAGTGATGGCCGGGCCCGGCAACATCTACAAGTCGGAGGTCTGTTTCCTCGAAAGGCTCAATCCCTGGACTGCCTTGGGTGACGTGGCCGATCCCACGCGCCTCGTCGACCGGATGAAAGAGTTGATGGAGGCGAATCGGGAGGCCGGCCGGCAGATAACCACCGGCGACTCGCGGCCTGGTCATGAGCGTTGGGTGGCCGGTCGATGGCGTCTGGCCTGCCGTCGGTGTGGTTCCCAAATCCGCAAGGCGGACCAGGCAAGTTACGACTTCGAGCGCGTCACCTACTGGTGCCCGACGTGTCAGCCAGCGCCCCCGGCTTGAGCCCAAGCTCGAACTCGGCGTAGCCGAGGATCCATTCGGTGACGGTGGCGCGGGCGATCGTCGAGCGATGGGCGACGACTTGGAGCGAAAGCCCATCGAGCATCGAAAGAATCCGCCAGGCGGTGGCGTCGGGGTCGTCGCACTCGAAATCGCCGTTCTTGATCGTGGTCGCCAAGAGCTGCTGCCAAACGACGTTGAGCCGCTCCGAGGTGGCGCGTAAGGCGGGGCGACGGCTTGCCTCCGCCCACGCATCGAGCCAAAGCTGAAAGGCCCACTCGTTGTCAGCGATCGAATAGACGGCGAAGAACGCCCGCAGCCGACCAAGGGCAGTTTCTTCTGCGTGCATTGCTTGCTCGACTGCTTCGTAGTCCTCGCCCGCGGCCCGATCGAACGCGGCCGCCAGGACGTCGTCCATCGAGTCGAAGTAGTGGTGGATCAGCCCACTAGACGTTCCCATCTCGGCGGCGATGTCGCGCACGGTCGTCGCCCCGAGTCCCTTCCGTATGGCCACTGAGAGCGCAGCGGAGACAATCGCCGCGCGACGCTCGCCGGGAGTCATCCGGGCCACGATTCAGCCGACGATTCCCGTGCCCCGTTTGCGCAGCTGGTCAGCAATGATCGCCCGCTGCACCTCCGAGGCGCCTTCCCAAATCCGATCGACCCGCAACTCGCGCCAGAATCGCTCAGCAACATTCTCGCGCATGTATCCCCGACCTCCGAACACCTGCACTGCCCGGTCCGCGACGCGGTTAGCCATCTCCGAGGCGGTGAGCTTGGCCATCGAGGCATGGGCGTGGAGCAGCTTGACATCGGCTTTGTTGTCGACCTCATCGGCAGTCTGATAAGTCATCAGACGGGCACCCCAGAGCTCGGTGAGCGAGTCGGCCAGCATGAACGCGATCGCCTGATAATCGGCCAGCTTCTTCTCGCCAATAATCCTCTGCTCAGCGAAAGCAGTCATCTCGTCGATAAGGCGCTCGGCGGCTCCGCAGCAGCGGGCTGCGATCATCAGCCGTTCGAACCGGAACCACTCCCGGGCAAATGACATGCCGTCGCCTTCGGCTCCGATCAGGTTTGCGACCGGCACGCGCACGTCCTCGAAGGCCATCTCCCAGTGATGGTGGGCGTAGGTGTGGGTGTAGGCCGGAGTGCGAACGTGGCGGATCCCGGGAGTGTCCATGTCGACGAAGAAAAAGGCGTGTTCCCCCGCTCGGGGCCCCTCGGTCAGCACGCCTTGGAAGAACAAATAGTTGGCGAGGTTCGCCGACGTGACGTGCCATTTGACACCGTTGAGGACGTAGTGATCGCCGTCGCGGCGGGCTGTCGCCGTCAGCGCGGCGACATCGGAACCGGCATGCTCCTCGGTTATCGCATAGGCCTCGGTCAGCTCTCCGGCGATGGTCGGCATCACCCACCGCTCCATCTGAAAGGAAGTGGCCACCTCGGGGAGCCACGAAGGGGGAGTCGAGATGACCCAGCTCAACGCGTTGGTCACCCGGCCGGCCTGTTCCATGATCAGCACCTGCTGGCGTGTGGTGTATCCCGGTCCGCCGAGCTCGAGCGGCTGGTTGATCGCCAAGAACCCGAGCTCGCGGACGAGCTTCTCGTGCCGCGCTTGTACGTCGTCAGGGATCTCACCCTGGTTCATCTCGGCGTGGACCTCCCACGGGATCAGTTCCTCGTCGACGAACTGCCGTGCCCGAAGTTGGATTTCTCGATCAGCGGCCGAGAACTGGTAGCTCAAATGGCGCTGGCCCCGTTGGCCCGGTCCTTCAAGATCTGCTGGCTGGCGAGCTTGCCAGGAGCGCCCATCACGCAGCCTCCGGGATGGGTGCCGGAGCCGCACTGGTAGTAGCCGTCGATCGGGGTCCGGTACTGATTCCAGCCCGGGGCCGGTCGGAAAAAGAACATCTGCGGGGCTAGGAACTCGCCGGCGAAGATGTTTCCTTCCGTCAAGCCGACGACTCGTTCGATGTCGAGCGGGGTCACCACCTCGCGGTGGAGGACCAGGTCGGAAAAGCCAGGGAAGAAGCCGTCGAGGGTGCGCTGGACGGTGTCACCCAGGTTCTGGCGTTCTGAATCCCAATCCGACTCCCGCAGGTGATACGACGCGTATTGGATGAAACAACTCATAACGTGCTTGCCGGGTGGCGCCATGTCGGGATCGATAGTCGACTGGATGGCACAGTCGATATAGGGGCGGCTCGAGTACCAGCCGTACTTGGCTTCGTCATAGGCCCGCTCGAGGTAGTCCATCGACGGACCGATGTTGGTGAACCCGCGGTACTGGTCGCCGCGGTCGCCAAGGGTTGGGAACCGGGGCAGGCCGTCGAGGGCGAAATTGACTTTGGCTGACGTGCCCTGGAAGCGGAAGCGCTCGATGTTCTCGACGAGATCGGAAGGAAGCTCGCGGGGGTCGACCAGCTGGAGGAAGGTACGCCGAGGGTCGAGGGCGCTTACCACGACATCGGCTGCGATCTCTGTGCCGTCCTCGAGGGCAACCCCAGTCGCCTTGCCGTTGACGGTCATCACGGTGGTGACCGGGCTTTCGAGAATGATCTCGGCTCCGAAGGCCTGCGCGGCGCGAGCTAGCACCTGGGTGAATCCGCCGTTGCCGCCTTTGTGAAAGGCCCACGAGCCGAACACGCCATCGTGCTCACCGATGTTGTGATAAAGCAGCACCAATCCCGAGCCCTGCGATCGCGGCCCGACCTTGGTGCCGATGATCGACGACGAAGCCAGATATCCCTTCAGCAGCTCCGACTCGAAGTAGTCGTCGAGGAAATCGGCGGCGCTCCCGGTCAGCAGGCGAACCGCGTTGTGGAGCACTCGCGGTTCGAGGTCGCGCATTTGCTGGGCGAGGGCCGCCATCGCCACGAGCTCTTCGGGGTCTTTCGAGAAAAGGTTGGGGGGGACGTTGTCGAGCAACGGCTTCATTGCCTGACATACCCGCGAGATGTCGTGCTCGTACTGGTCGTAGGCATCGGCGTCTTTCTTCGAAAGCCTCGACACTTCCTTTACGTTGAGGTCGTGGTCCTGGCCAAGCAGCAGGTAGTCGCCGTCCTCGCCGGGAGCAAAACTCGACGGCATCAAGAGCGGCATGAAACCGTGCTTGGTCAGCTCGAGCTCATGGATGATGTCGGGACGGAGCAGGCTCAGGGCATAGGAGAAAGTGGTGAACCAGAACCCAGGCTTGAGCTCCTCGGTGATGGCCGCCCCTCCCACCAGATGCCGACGTTCGACGATCAGCGTGCTGAGACCGGCTTTGGCGAGATAGGCCCCGTTGACCAGGCCGTTGTGACCGCCACCGACCACGATCGCGTCGTATTTCCTTTGGCTCGGTTGGCTCATCAAGCAGTCTTCCTCTGGGGGTTGTAGAGCGGGAGCCGCACCACCTCGGCGCCGACCCGTTCGTAGCGGTGATTGACGGTGACTTCGAGATCGACTCGGTTTCCGGGTTTCGCCAGTTCGGGCTTCACCCGGGCGATGGCTATGTGCCTTTGCAGGACCGGTGAGTACATGAAGCTCGTTGCGTAGCCGACTCGCTGGTAGTCGGCGTCATAGAGCATGAACTCCTCCGCCACCGGGACATGGTCCTTGGGGGGAACGAGCCCGGCGTTGTTGTACATCTGGTCATAGTCGAGCCAGTCGACCACCAGCCCGACGAGCTTCCAACGCGAAGTCTGCTCGGCGAGCTCGTTGCGGATCGCCTTGCGGCCGATGAACGGACGGTCATCGTCGAGGTCGCGCAGCATCCATCCCAGGCCCAGCTCGATCGGAGTTGACCGGTGTTCGTCGTTCCAGGCGAAACGGCTCGATTCGAAATCGGCGTCGAGGAGAAGCAGGCCGGCCTCGATACGCGCCATCAACAGGGCGATCTGGCCGAAGGGAAGGATGCCGTGGCCCTCGCCGGCATCCATGATGCGGTCCCACACCGAGAGCGCATCCGCCGAATCGACCCACACCTCATACCCGAGATCACCCGTGAAGCCAGTTCGCGAGATGGTGACGGCGGCATCGCCGATCTTGGAGTCGACGACGTGGAAGTAGCGGATCGTTTCCATTTCTGGGGCGAGCGCGGCGATTACCTGACGGGAGCGAGGGCCCTGCACGGCCAGGGTGCCGAGCTGCTCGGTCACCTCTTCGATCTCGACTCGGCTGTAACCGATCAGGTTCTGGAAGTAGGAGAGGTTGGGTCGGGCAGAGGTGAGTAGAAACTGGTCGCCGGCGAGGCGAAGCACAACGCCGTCTTCGATCACGTAGCCGCTGTCGTCGCACCAGATTGTGTAGTGGGCCTGGCCGGGAAGGCATTTTTGGATGTTGCGAGCGAGGACGCCGCTCAGGAACTTCTCAGCGTCGGTCCCGGTGATTCGATACTTATAGAGAGGAGTGGAGTCAAAGACGCCGACCGCGTTACGGATGGCGAAGTACTCGAACTTCTCGGCCATCTGATACTTCTCGGCCACGAGGTATCCGGCCCAGTGGCTCCAAAGTCCGGTCTCGTTGGCTGACTGCACCCGGGGATGGAACGGGGTGGTCCGGAACATCGCCGCTACCCTAGCCCGTGTTGGACAAGTGCGCAACGGCCGTTTCTCCCCCCGGAGGGGGAAGTACCCGAGAGCAGCGAGGGGGTAGGGGGCGTTTTCTCAAACGCGAGAGCTTTGGGGCATCAACGGCGGACGGACCTGATCGCCTTGGTATGCCTGGGCGACCATGTTGAGGAACTGGTAGTTGGTGCTTTCCCAGGGGCTGAGTGGACCAGGGCGGAACCCGCGGTTGGCGGACCCCCGTTGCACTCCTTCGCAGGCGTTCCAGTCTTCGCGGTTGGTGATGTCCCAGAAGTCGACGGCGTAGGCGGGGTCGAATCCTTGTTGAGCGATCGACTCCGGAGCGAAGAGCCAGTCGCACTCGATGAAAGTCCGGCCGGGTGCGAGTGGCACCAAGCGATGGGTCATCACGTAGTCCGGATGCGGACTGATCAACAGGTTGGGGAAAAGGCCGAGGTAAAGCACCTCTCGCTCCCCTTCAGGTCGCAACCCGCGGAAGTTGATGCCTTGTGACTCGCCAGTAAGCGACATCGTGGCTGCGTGATCCTTCAAGAGCATGTTCCCCCCACACCAGAGACCGGTCGGAGCGATGTCCTCTCCCGAATCGGGTGGCGTCACCTGGCAAAGCTCGGGATGGATCGTGGTGCAGTGGTAGCACTCGTGGTAGTTCTCGGCGACGAGCTTCCAATTGGCCGCAATCTCATAGGAGTGGCGAGCCACGAGGACGAGCCGGCCAGGCTCGTAAGGAATAATGACCTCCTCGAGATTCCCGATCGTGGCGGACAAGGGCGCCGCATTGCCACTGAGATCGAGGAAAAGCCATCCCAGCCACTCGTCGACACGGAGACTCATGAGGGGCCAGGCCGACATGTCAAAGTCCGGGGCTTGAGTCAAGGTCGGAGCAGCTCGAAGGCTGCCATCGAGCCGATAAGACCAAGAGTGATAGGGGCATCGAATCAGACGGACGTCGACAGCATCGCCGGCTTCAACCAACGGGTGCCCGCGATGCCGGCAAACGTTGGAGAACCCGCGCACGACCCCGTCGGCGTCCCGGGAGAGGAGGATGGTCTCCCTACCGACTTCCACCGCCCTCACCTGCATCGGACCGAGAAGATCCTCCTTGCGGCCGAGGCACACCCAGTGCCGGCCGAAGATTTCGTCGACTTCCCAATCGAACACGTCCTGTGACTGGTAGGCGGCCGCCGGCAGAGTCCGACTCTCTCCGAATGGCGCCAGAACATCAGCAACAGCTAACTGGTCGATAGGGGCGTGCATAGAAAGACCCTAGTTTGTTGAACCTCCGTTCAGTTTACCTGATACCCTTCTTGGCGGCCTACGACAAGGAGTGCCTCATGGTGGCGTCGCATGCCACCCGTTCGATAATCGATCTCACGGAGACGAAGAATCTCGACCGGATCATCGCCTCCGAGACCGAGCGATTTCGCCAGCGAATGGCACGCTCGCCTGGGCGGGGTTGGCCACACCGTTTCGCATCAAGGCCATATAGAGCGTCTCCCGATAGTCGTCGTAAAGCCCGGTGATTCCCTTGTACTTGGGGTTCCAGAACACGTCCCAGGGGTTCTCGAGGTCGAGAACGTCGGCGTCGTCGACCAAATCGGTCCTCCAACCGATGCCGGTCGGGTAGACCACATATGGAACGGTGTATTGCGACCCCTCGTCATAGAAAGGATCGGCGAGCTGTGGCCACACGTTCGCCAGGTTCGGTAAATAGTCTTGGTTAAGGGGCTGAATCAATTTTCCTGCCACAACCTTGGGCACAGACTGCGCAGTTGGGAACCACACGTCGTAGCTGACCTCGCCCGAGAGGAGTTTCGCCAGAGCTTCCTCTTCGTTGAAAAACGTGGTTAGTGCGATTTCCACTCCCAGTGCTTCCTGGGCCGCGACCACCGTGTCGGGATTTATGTAGTCGGCCCAGTTGTAGAGCCGCAGCGGCCCCTCCTCAGGCGACATCCCCGACGCGATAGCGGTGTTGTCCTCAAACAGAGGCTGGCCAACCGGACTGGCCGGGGTGCCGATGGCGAGCTCAGTGGCGACAAAGTCGGCGCCGCCGCACGCCGCCAGGACGGCGGAGATCGTCGGAAGCGACACGCCCATAGCCATTGCCCGCCGGATGAATTGGCGGCGGGTGACGCCGTCGAGACGGCGAGGAGTTGTCATCTGATCCTCCCTATTGAACGAGTGCTCAGTTGGAAAGATAACCATGAACGGCTCCGAATGGATGCGTCGATAGCATCCATTTCATGGCCCGCCCAAGCATGACCGAGGAACGCCACCGCCAGATCCTCGAGGCGGCCGCCGCCGTGATCGCCGAGCGTGGAGTGTGCGACGCCCGGATCAGCGACATCGCCACCCGGATCGGGACGAGCCCGGCCCTGATCCTCTATTACTTCCCCGGCAAGGACGCGTTGCTGGCCGAGGCGCTCGCCTATCGCGACCAACAGTTCTTTGACAGCGTTGCCTCAGAGCTGACCGAGGCCGACAGCCCCAGCCGACGGCTCGAGGCGCTGATCGAAGCGAGCTCTCCGCCCGACGAACCCCTCGAGCAAGACAGCGAGTGGCTCCTCTGGCTCGATGTCTGGACCCGTTCCCGGCATGACGACACGCTCGCCAAGACCCGGATGAGGATGGACAACCTCTTTCGGGCTGCAATCGAAGAGATCGTTTCTGACGGCATCGAGAAAGCGGACTTTCAGTCTGTCGCCGTGAAGGATTTCGCCATCAACCTCTCTGCATTGATCGACGGACTGGCGATCCAGGTCCTGTTGAAGGATCCGGCGGTCGACTCGGCCACCATGCGCCGGCTGTGCCTCGGCTTCGCTAGAACCCAGCTCGGCATGTCCATCAGGGTCTGAGAATGGGCAAAGTCTGAGGATGGGGCAAGGTCTGGAACATGGGCACGGTCTTAAGGATGGGCAGGGTCTGACGTTGGGGGACCTCGCCCCTCTGCTCGAAGCGCGGTCGATTGCCGTGATCGGCGCCTCACCAAAGCTGGGCTCCGTTGGCCATCAGGTGTTGGTTCAGCTCGAGCGCGGCGGCTTCACCGGGTCGATCCTTGCCATCAATCCCAACTACCCGGACATGCTGCCAACCCTCGACCAGCCGGTCGACCTTGCCGTCCTCGCGATTGCGAATCGTCACCTCGAATCACAAGTCGAGGTCGCGCTGGCCGCGGGCACCCGGAGCTTTCTGATCTTTGCGAGTTGCTACGGCATCGCGAGTAACGGCGATCCGCTGCAAGTGTGGCTCTCGCGGCGCTTGGAGGGCATACCCGTCTGCGGCGGCAACGGTATGGGATTTCTCAACTTGACCCGTTCGGTGTGGGTATGCGGTTTCCATCAACCCCCCGATTTACAACGAGGCCGAGTGGCTTTCATCTCGCATTCGGGATCGCTGTTCTCGGCGATGTTGCACAACCACCGCCACCAGACGTTCAACCTCGTGGTGTCAGCGGGGAACGAGCTCACGCTTACCCAAGCCGACTATGCCAACTATGCCCTCGACCAGGAGGAAACGAGGGTGATCGCTATGTTCACCGAAGCGGTCCGTGACCGGGAAGCCCTGAGCCGGGTCTGGACGCGCGCCAACGACCGAGACGTCCCGGTCATCGTTTTGAAAACAGGTCGCAACGAAGCCGGCGCCGCGTCGGTGGCTACCCATTCGGCTGGTCTGGCAGGGGCTTATGCGCCGTTCGTCGCGTTTGCCAGTGCGCACGGGGTGCATCTGGTCGAAACGATGGACGAGATGATGGACACGATCGCGCTGTTCGACTCAAAGCACCGTCCGACGACTCGCGCCTTGGGCACGGTCCACGATTCCGGTGGGGAGAAAACCCACCTGATCGATCTCGCCGGCGAGCTGGGAATCGAGTTGGCTGCCGTCGGACCACCGACGGCGGACCGCTTGCTTGCGGTGCTCGATGACGGTCTCGAGCCTGCCAATCCGGTCGATGCCTGGGGTACGGGCCGAGCCTCGCCGGAGGTTATGGGCGAGTGTCTCGGGGCCCTCGCCGATGACCCGGCGGTCGGGGCGGTCGCGTTCGCCGTCGACCTCACCACGGAGGAGCATTCCGCCACCGATTACGCCGACATCGCCCTCAAGGCGGCGGCAGCCACAGAGAAGCCGCTCTTCGTCCTTTCGCATTTGTCGAGCGCGGTCGACCCGGTGCAGGCCCGGACCCTGGCGAGGGCAGAGGTCCCATTGCTGCGCGGCACCGCGACCGGCTTGCGAGCTGTCGCGCACCTTCTTGATCATCGGCGAGTGACAAAGTCGGCACCTCCCGTGCCACCCGCAACGCTCGATCGTTGGCGACTACGCCTCAGCCAGGGGATCCTCAACGATGTCGAGGCGCTCGAGCTCCTTTCGGACTTCGGCATCCCGATCGAGCGCCTCCATCGAGTGCCCAACATGTCCAAAGCCGTCGAGCTTGCGGGGAAAATCGGCTATCCGGTCGCGGTGAAGGCAGTCGGGCTGATCCACAAGACCGAGCACAACGGCGTCCGCACAAACCTTCGCAACGCCGAATCGCTGTCGGCGGCCTGGCGAGCATTGCGGACCCTCGAACTTCCCCTGGCGATTCAGCGCATGGTTCCGGGCGGGATCGAGATTGCCTTGGGAATGGTCAATGATCCTCAGGTCGGTCCGGTGATGCTCGTGGGCACTGGCGGCGTCCTCGTCGAATTGCTCCGCGACCGGGTGCTGATCGTGCCTCCGATCGATCACGCCGCCGCCAAAACAGCGTTGGGACAACTTATGGTCGGGCCGATACTGGCGGGGTATCGCGGTACGGACCCGCTGGCGACCGACGGCTTGGTCGAGGCGCTGGTTGCGTTCTCCGGCCTGGTCCACCACCTTGGTGACCAGTTGCAATCGGTCGATGTCAATCCGCTCGTCGTCCATTCCACCGGCCTGGCGGCAGTCGACGCTCTCGTTTTTTGATAGGTTCTCCGCATGTGTTTTGACTACGACGCCACTCCACCTGTCATCGCCGGGGCCGCGACCGACCATCGCGACCTCGTCTTGACCGCCGACGATGGCAACCTGTTCCTTGCTTTCGAAGCCTTTGCCAACCAAGGCGGCGCCACCGGGGTTGTCGTGTTGCCGGACGTGCGCGGGATCTTTCCGTTCTACACCCAACTCGCCGATCGTTTCGCCGAGCAGGGCCACGACGCATTGACGATCGACTACTTCGGCCGAACGGCTGGACGTGAGACGAGGCGGGAGGATTTTCCCTTTCGGGACCATGTCGAGCAGACCACCTTTGAAGGCGTGCGTCTCGACGTTGCCGCCGCCGTTGCCCGGCTACGCGAAACGTCCAAGGACCGGCGCATCTTCACCATCGGTTTCTGCTTCGGGGGCTCGAATTCGTGGCATCAAGCGGCCAACGGCCATGGACTGGCGGGCGCGATCGGTTTCTATGGAGTGCCTGGCCGCGCCTGGCCGGCCGGGGCGCCGACGTCCATCTCGGCCGCCGCCGAGATGACATGCCCGGTGCTCGCCCTCATCGGCGGCGACGACCAGTCGATCCCCCCGGAAATGGTGGATGAGTTCGATAAGGCGCTCACTGCGGCCAGAGTCGAGCACGAGATCAAAGTTTACGAAACCGCCCCTCACTCGTTCTTCGACCGCAAGCAAGAGCAATTCCAGAGCGAGTCGGAGGATGCCTGGCGTCGGACCTTGGATTTCATCGCCAAGCACTCGTGACCACTTGGTCCAACTGGGTCGGCAACCAGTCCTTCGCTCCCCGACAAGTCGTAGCCACCGCAGACGAAGAGTCGGTGCAGGAGCAGGTGCGGGCGGCTGTCGCCGGCAGTTATCGGGTACGGACGTTTGGGACCGGGCACTCCTTCACTCCGATCGTTGAAACCGACGTCTTGCTCGACACGACAGCATTGCGCGGCATTGTCGAGATCGATGAACCGGCACGGCGGGTGCGGGCGCTGCCCAAGACGACCATCGGCGATTTTGGCAAGCCGCTCTGGGAAAGAGGGCTGGCGCTCGCCAACCAGGGCGACATCGACACTCAGTCGATCGCGGGCGCCGTCGCCACCGCCACCCACGGTTCGGGCCGCCGCCTCCCCAACCTCTCGGCCACGGTCACCGGTGCCCGGCTAGTCGACGGCACCGGGGAGATCGTGGTGATCGATGCCTCTCATCCCGACCTGCCAGCACTGCAAGCGTCGATCGGGCTCATGGGCATCATGACCGAGCTCGAGATCGAGGTCGTTCCTGCCTACGAGCTCGCCGCCCGTACCGACGTCCTACCTTTTGCCGAGATGCTCGAGACCTTTGCCGACGACATCGATCGATACCGTCATTACGGCTTCTTCTGGATGCCGACCGATGCTTCGGCGGAGCTCTACAACTTGAGTGGCGCCGGCGCCGACGATTGTGTGCTCAAGCGCTATTTAGAAGTCGCCCCGGGAACTGATCCCGCCGACCTTCCCGAACACCATCGTCTCGGACCCGCCTTCGAGATTTATCCGATGGTGTACGACCCCAACTTTCATGAAGTGGAGTACTTCCTCCCTCTCGATCAAGCCCGGGCGATTCTGTCGGAGATGCGCCAGCTGATGTTCGAGTGGTTACCGCTCAGTGTTTATCCGTTGGAGATCCGGGTGGTCGCCGCTGACGAGGCCTGGATAAGCCCTAACTACCAAAGGGAGAACCTGGTCGTGTCAATCTCGGGAGAGCCGGGGACCGACTATTGGACGTACCTGCACGCGTGCGACCAGTTGTTTGCGGAGTTCGCCGGTCGACCTCACTGGGGGAAGATTCACTTCATGACGGCGTCTCGGCTGGCTGGGCTCTTTCCCCGCTACGACGAATTCGTCCAAACCCGGAAACGATTCGACCCGAAGGGTGTCTTTCTGAACGATCACACCCAAGCCCTGTTCGCTTAGGGTCCCGGTTCATGAAGATTCGTGTCGGAGCCCAGCTCCATCCCCAGCAAGGCGACTACGAGGCACTGCGGAGGGCGGTGACCGCGAGCGAGGAGCTCGGGTACGACATCGTCTACAACTGGGACCACTTCTTTCCGCTTTACGGCGACCGCGACGGCAAACACTTCGAGTGTTGGACGACGCTCGCCGCATGGGCTGAACAGACCGAGACGATCGAGATTGGCCCCCTGGTCGCCTGCAACAGTTATCGCAACCCCAACCTGGTCGCCGACATGGCGCGGACCATCGACCATATCTCCGGGGGACGTTTCGTCCTCGGCCTCGGGGGAGGCTGGAAGAAACGCGATTACGACGAGTACGGCTACGAGTTCGGCACCGCTGCTACCCGCCTCCGATCGCTCGGGAAGAACATGCCGATCATTGAGGAGCGGCTCGGGAAGCTCAACCCCGCTCCCGTCCGCAGAATGCCAATCCTCATCGCTGGAACCGGCCCGACAATCACCCTGCCGATCGTCGCCCGCCATGCCGACCGCTGGCACGGCGCCTTTCCGAGCCATGCCGAGGATATGGAGGATCCCATCGCTGTCCTCAAAGGGCATTGCGAAAAAATCGGCCGCGACCCCGGCGAAATCATGTGGTCCGTTGGCGTTCAACCCGAGGAGCTCGATCCGTTTCTCGCCAAAGAAGCCTCCACCCTGGTTGAGATGGGGGTAACGGAATTCACGCTTGGCTTCAACGGACCCCGCTGGGACGTTGGCAGGGGTCGAGATCTACTCGCCTGGCGCGACGACCTCAACGCCTAAGCATATTTCTCCCCCAAAGGACTATCGCTTTACCTGGACCTGACCTGCGCAAACTCCTCGCGTACGCGTGATTTGTCCTGTGGCGAACGCTCAAAACCAAATCTGTCCTGTAGCGAACGGTACTCGTTCGCTACAGGACGAATTTCCCAACAAGCGTTCCTGTGGCGACAAATCCGTCTGTCCATCGCAGGGAAGGGAGTGGCGTATCCAGCCCACTCGAATAGGAACAACCTTGGTCCCCGAATCTGTCGGGCCTGGCGCGTACGATCCGGCCATGGACTTACCGATCGATGTTGTCCGCAGCCGTCGTAGGAAGCGCACCATCGCCGCCTATGTCGCCGACGGTCGAGTTCGGGTGATGCTGCCGGACGGACTGCCGGCCGACCAAGAGGCCAAACTGGTGAAGGAGATGGCGGCCAAGGCGATCCGCCGCTTTACGTCTACCCAGGTCGACCTGGCGGCTCGGGCTGGCTCGCTCGCCCATCGCTATGACCTGCCGAGCCCCGAATCGATCGAATGGTCCGACCGCCAGCTGACTCGTTGGGGGTCATGTTCGACCGATTCTCGGCGGATACGCATCTCCCGACGGCTCGCCACCATGCCGCGTTGGGTCCTCGACTGGGTGATCATCCATGAGCTCGCCCATCTGGTGTTCGCGAATCATGGCCCGGGTTTCCAAGCCTTGGTTGCTCGCTATGAGCTTGGTGAGCGCGCCGAGGGCTATCTGATCGCCAAAGCCGAGGAGCGAACTAAACCTTAGGTTCCAGGGGTGGTCTGGCCACCACCAGAATCTTTAGGTTTGAGCTAGGGGCAGCGGGCTACGCTGGGGTTCCAGTCCATGAAGGTTCCGCTGGGGTTGGCCTTCCAGATCCAGGCATGCAGCACCCACACTCCGAGAGCCGCGTTCAGGTGGAATGGCCGTCCGAAGAGGACCGGCGGATTCAACGGGTCGACGAAGTCTCCGGGGACGATGTACTCGACCGCCACGAGAGTGAGTTGACCACTGCGCCCCACCTCGTAGACGAGGGACTCGGGCTGCAGGGCCGAGACGCCGGCGTCGAGAAGGCTCAGATTGACGTAATGCTGGCCCATGCCTCCGGCCTCTGAGTCGAAGCATTCGAGGAATGCCTCGTAGCCCTGACTCTCAGCTGCGGCCACGTCGCGGTAGGGCGCGGTGGCATCTTTCAACTCGCGGAGGCCGGGCTCGTTGCGCGCTGCCGATGCCATCAAAGCCGTACCAACGAGAGACAGCGTGAGCAGGAGGCCGATGGCAACCTTCCCCCGCCGCGTCACCAAGACCCTCCAACGTAGAAGTTGCAAAAGGTCTTTTCGACCTTCTTGCTTCGCATAGCTTCCTCCGATCTGGGCCAGCGGTTCCGGCCCCAACAAAACGTATGGAATAGGTGACTTCCCCACATCGGGCGCCTTCCCTATGCCAGCGAGTGATCGTCCCTATTTTTGGATCAGGCCCAATTGGCCAGCCCGAGCTATTGCTTTGGCTCTGGTGGAAGCTCCAATTTTTCCCATCACCGCCGCCACGTGATGCTCGGCGGTCTTCTTGCTGATGAAGAGTCGCTCGGCGATGTCGCCGTTGTCGAGACCGTCACACATCAATCGGAGAACCTCTAATTGTCGAGGCGTCAAACCGAGCGGATTCGCCCGTGTTTCTGATCGCGGGCCCCGAGGAATCTTCTCAACTCCCCGTTCGCGGAGACGGGCCCGAAGCCAAGCCGACGCCGGTTTCGCTTCAAGTTCGTCGACGATCGAAAGAGCCCGCAGCATCGCCACCTCGTCGCCGTCGGCCAAAGCGAGGGCTTCTTCGTAGGGGCACCCGATTGTCCGCCAAGCCGCGGCTGCTCCAGCCCAGTCGCCCGACATGTGGAGGGCAAAAGGCTCGGCCGCATGGTCTTGGGCCGTGGCGCCCGCCTTCCACATCCAAAAACCCACCTCGCCCCGCGCCCACGGGCTGTCGGCGCCGACAGCCTTGCCAAAAACCCAGCCGAGAATCTCGGGAATCTCCCTGCTCCTGCCTTCGAGCCAGGCGAGCTCGGCCAAACCGCAGAGAGGAGGCCAGAGGTGCTGCATCTCTCCGCCCTTCCCGATCTCGAGCGCTTGCTCGAGTGTCGCACGTCCTCTGGAATCGCCCCGACGAACTCGAACCCGGCCAAGGGAACCGAGAGCAGTCACCGGCCCGATCGGTCCCCCGCCAGGTCTCCCAGCCATGACCTGCTCGGCGAAAACGACCGCCTCATGCCACCTGCCTTGCTCGAATGCGATGCGGGCGAGCCAAGCGCGGTCGTAGGCCACCGAATAGTCCTGGTCGTGGTTGAGACCCAGAACGACCGCTTCTTCTAGGGCCGCCACGGCTTCTTCATACAAGCGCGCCTCCCCGCCGCCCGAGCCGAGCTGCAAGAGCGCGGTCTGGATCAGATGCACGTCTCCACGCTCTTCGCCCATCCGACGCGCCCGCTTGAGCAGCCGGACTCCTTCGACCGGCTCCCCGGTGACAATCTCGACACAGCCCAAATTGATCAGACATGAGGCAACGTGAGGCTCGGAACCGAGCTCTTCGCTCAGCATCGACAGCCAAGCCGACATGGAGAGAGCCTGGGCGAGGTCGAGGCTCGATCCCGTCGGCTCGAGCAAGGCTTTGTCTTCATCGGCGCTGATCCGGGCTGCACTGGGCATAAACACCGTCCATTGCGCGCCGGCAAGCTGGATCAACGCCCGCGCCAAAGCCACACTGTCTCCGGCCAGTCGATAGTGCCTCGCCGCGAGGAGGGTCTGCTCGAGAGCTTCGCCCTGACGATCGAGAATCCGATAACTGCGACCCAACTCCAATCGAACTTCGGCCACGGCCGCGGGGTCGAGATGCTGCGGATGGGTTAGCACCAGCTCCCAGAACTCAGCCGCTTCGCGATACGCGCCCCGGCGAAGAGCTTCCCGCGCTGCCGCTGGCGCGAACTCGGCAACGCGTGGCCCATCCTCGGCACGGCCAGCGTGATGGGTCAGCCGGGAAACGTCAACCGATCCTTGCTCGACGAGCAGTCCGATCATTCGCCGATGCATCTCCAGGCGACGGGCTCCGGGAATCGCATCTTCGACGGCGGCCCGGGCGAGCTCGTGCCGGAAGCGCAGCCTCTCACTGGTCCCGAGCAAAACACCGGCAGTAGTGGCTTCGTCGACATCTGCGGTCTCGACTTCGGCCAGCGCTTTGGCAAAGTCGATCTCCAACTCTCTCGGGGCAATCGAGACGGCTTCGACAATTCGGCGCGGACCTTCGCCCAGACGGCGAACTCGCGCCAGCACCGCGTCCTGAACCGAGGTCGGGAGATGGTCGCCAGCGGCCAAGACCTCGGTGACGAAGAATGCGTTCCCGTCGGTCTGCGAGTGCAACTTGGCAGCCTCATCCGCCGGATACTGACTCAGCACTTGCATCGCGGCGACGCTCAGCGGAGGAACCGCGAGGCGCCAAGTCGAACCTTTGCTGGCGAGCTCGCCCAGCACGCTGCGCAGTGGATGATGCGGGCCGACTTCGTCATCCCGGTAGGTACAAACTGCCATTGACTTGGTTTGTTCGATCCGACGACCCAGGAAACGAAGAAAGTCGAGGGTCCCGTCGTCGGCCCAATGAACATCTTCGATTACGAGCACAATCGGGCGCGAGGTCACGCGCAGCCGGTCAAGGAATCCGGCGAAGAGAGCAAAGCGATCCTGCTCCGACCCGGCCAAGTGACCGAGCCCAGAATGAGGATCGGCGAGGACGTCGAGCAACGGGCTAAGTGGTCTTGGAGTCGTGAGGGGATCGCAGGCTCCCCAGAGAACAAGCGCCTTCGGCCCCACGCGTTTCTCAAATTCACGCACCACCGAGGTCTTTCCCGCTCCGGCCTCGCCAGTGAGGAGGACCAACACCCCTTGCCCGGAGGCCGCGGTTGTTACCCCTTGCGCAAGCTGGTCGAGCAGCGAATCGCGTTCAAGCAGAGCCATTTAGGCAAGCTTTGTGCAGCATGGCGAGGAAGGCGGTTCGGTCCACATCGGTAGTGATTCTCGCCTTCTGGTCGCTGCCGCTTTGATCTGACCAATCGATCTCGTCTCTCCCTCGGTCGGTCCCGACTAGGACGTCGAGATGATGCTCCTCGAACCGGGCGATGTCAGGTTCGATCGCCACTGCCATCGCAATCGGGTCGGGGAGGTCGAAACCGGCCAAACCCGACTGCTCCCTGGCGTAAACATCGACCTTGGCTTGGATATCCACACAGAACCTCCCCAAGGGACCGACCTCGGCCAGCTCCTTTGCCTCGGCAGGTCCGAAGGCGGCGAAGCGGACCGACATGTCCCAGCCAACCATCGTGATCGGCATTGCCGAGCGAACGACGACGCGAGCCGCCTCGGGGTCGGCCCAGAAGTTGTACTCGGCGGTAGCGGTGATGTTGCCTGTGCCCGAGCCGGCACCCCCCATCACAAAACAATGTCTAACTAATTGGGCGATGCGTGGCTCAATGGCCAAAGCCGCGGCCACATTGGTGAGCGGGCCAAGGGCGACAAGGGTCATCTCCCTGGGGGTTCCAACAATGGTTTCGATCATCACCTCGACCGCATCCCCCGCGGCGGGCGCCCGACCGTGGAGAGGTAGTCCGATGTCGCCCATCCCGTCCTCGCCGTGGACGAATTGGGCGGTGACCAGGGGCCGGACCAGAGGCGCTGCGCGGCCCGCGAAGACCGGCACCGCCGACCGGCAAAGGTCACGGGTGTAGAGCGCATTTTGAACCGCGTTGTCGAGAGGCACGTTTCCTGCCACCACGGTGATTACCTCGACAGTGATCGATGGTTCGCGGAGCGCCAGCACCAAGGCCACCGCATCATCGGAGGCGGTGTCAGTGTCGATCAGAAAGCGCTGGGTCGGGAGGCCATCCATTCGGCTGTACGCGTAGGCCATTGAATTAGATCCGTCAAGCGCTCAATCGCGCTCAGGGACGCCGGTCTGTCGGCGGCTTCGATCCGGACTTGGGGACCAGATTTGACGAATCTATTGCCGGCCAGGATCGGAGGCAACGCCAAACGACTCGGGTCGACTCCTGTGAGCGAGCGACCGAGCGCCGACACCCCGACCTCCAAGGGAGCTTCCGTGAGCTTTTCGTAGCTGACGATCACTCGTTGTGATCGTGGATGGGTCAAGTAGATCAGCCACGATTGCAGGCTCACCAAGAGCAAGTACAGGTTGAAGGAAACTGCACCCTTGTCGCCCGTTCGCCGGAACGAGTGGGCCACCGAACTGGGCCGCCTGACCAGATAGACCAACCGCACTCTCCGTCTTCCCAGGAGCCGCCGCAGGGTCTGGGCCCGCCGGGGATAGTGCGAACTGTCAACCACAGTCGTACATCTGCTAACGCCGGCCACCGCCTCCAAAACCCCCAGCGTCAAAGCTTCATATCCGACGCGGAGTCGTCCGTGTGCAGCGCCGCGCCCAATTCCGGCCGGGTGCTCAAAGAGCCGCTTATAGAAACGGGCTGCAGGCGCCGGCTCACCGACCCTAGCGCGAACGGTTTCCCAGAACTCCTGGCTGTGCTCGATCGAACTGAGGCCATCCCGCTCAGGCCAATCGCAGAGCTCGCCCGCATAGAACACGTTCTCGGCCTGGCCGATGAGAACGCCGAGCAGAGTGCTCCCCGAGCGGGCGGCGCCCATGATGTACACGACTTGAGGCCCACTCGCCTCCGACCGACTCAGAGGCGATCAAAGACACTGACCCGCGCGGCCGTGTCTCGCTCACCGGATTCCAACGTGTCCACAACGATGGTGAGCCCATCATCGGCCCCGACCTTGTGCCGGCCCTTCCGGTTCCCCTGCCGCAGGCGATTCGAGATCGGAGTGATAATCAACAATGACAGGACCAGGGCAACGACGCCGGCCAACGCGGTGCGCTGCAAGCGGGGCGTGTCGTCGACAAAAGCGTTCACCTCTCGGCTGGTGATCAGGTTTTCGACGTTATTGACCGTACGGTAGTCGAACTCGGCCCGGTCGTAGTTAATGGTGGCTTGCTGCCAGGCCGTTTGGGCGAGCTGCAGATCGGTGGACAGTTGTTGGTGCGTGAGCATCGCTTCGCCGAGCCGAGGCAGCTCCGCTTCAATCTGATCGCGTTCCGCTTCCAGTTGGGCCAGGTAGGACTCACCGTAGAGCAGCGCTTCTCCGGTGGTGATCTGTTGGTTGAGCTGTGCCACCTGATCAACTGCATTTCGATACTCGAAGTCCGGGTCGAAAACCGACTTAGACCGGAGGAAATCGGCAATAGCCGCTTCCGCATTTTCGAGTCGCTCAGTAACCCGGCCGAGCAGGAACTGGGTGCGCTCGAACTCGCCCCGAGCGGCGTCGTCAAGCAACCGCCGGGCCACAACCTCAACAGTGGTCTCCGCGACGCCTGCATCCGGATGAACAAAGGACAGTTCAACCAGCGACGTTGTTCCCCGGCGTTCGGCGGCGATGTTCCGAGAGTAGGCAAACTCATCGAGAGCTGGAACCTGTTCCAAGACAAAGCGCACAATGGGATCGGCTTCGATCTGCTCTCCGACGTCGGCTATAAACAGATTGACGGCACTCGCCGATTCTGAAATCGTGCTCGGTGGGGTGATAACGACCATTGCAAGGTGATTCTCGGCCGGTATCGGCGAATTGCGGTAGGTATAGACGACTGTCGCCGCCGAGATAGCGAGCGGGAGCAGAACCAGGAGCAAGATGCCCAACGCAAAGAGCATTTTCCGCTTCATAATTCGAAACCCGAGTTCGGGGCCGGGCCGAAGCGACCGAGCGCACTCCTGTGGTGGCGTCGAGTCATAGCGGCCTCAAATACGGACAGATGCCTTCGGGCAACCTCGTCGAATGTCAAGATCCGATCGGCGACGTCGGCTGCCGCGACAGGCCCTCGAGCCAGGGCGACTCTGACCGCTGCGCTCCACTTGTCGTCGCTGTCTCCGACGAGGGAGACGCCCGCTCCGCCAACGGCTTGATTTCCGGGAATGTCACTAGCAACAACCGGAATGCCGCACGCCAGTGCCTCGATCACGGCATTCGGGTAGCCTTCGCTCGCCGAGGGCATCAAGAGCACGTCACTCCCGCGGAGGATCTCAGCCAGGGAGTCGCGATCCGAAACGTGTCCGACAAACGAGACTCTCTTTCCCTTAGCGAGCGACTCCAAGCGACGTCGTTCGGGGCCGTCACCAACAATGGTCAGCTCGATGTCGAACTCGTCGCTCAGGGTGGGGAGCAACGAGATCGCCCGATCGAATCTCTTGCCCGAGACGAGCCTGCCGACCGCAACCATTCGCTTGGAGTTGTCGTGGCTGGGCAGCCACCGCCGTGCGGGGTGAAAAACGGCGCCGTCGAGCCCGTTGGGGATCACAGCCAATCGCGAGTCGGTGGGGTCGAGGCCACTGGTTCTGCGGAGGAAGTCGATCACCGCCTCCGAGTTGCCTATGAATGCGTCGGTCATCGGTTGCAGGAGCCGACTGACCAGACCCAATGCGACACGGTCATCACCAGCCCCGCGTTCGGAGACAACGAAGGCTGGCCGTCGATGCCCGCTGGCAACGATCCGGGCGAATGCACTTGCCCCCGGCAGCGAAGCGTGGACTAAGTCGAAGCTTCTCGCGAGTCGACGAAGCGCCAACGCCCGCCGAGGATCGGTCTTGCGGAGACCATCCAGCTCGATAACGGGCACACCGGCGGAGCGCACCCTTTCGGACAACTCCCAACCGCTCGAAAGCACGCACAGCGTTGCCTCCCAGTGCCGGCGGTGGGCCGACTCGAGCATCCCGAGGAGTTGGTGCTCAGTTCCTCCCGCGGCCATCCGGCCCATGACATGGAGCACGTTCATCATGAGGCCAGCAACTGGGCGTAAAGGTTCTCGGTCTGGTTCGTGACCGAGTCCCACCGGTACCGGTCGATGGTCGCTTCGCCGGCCAACCGAGATGGTTCGCGTTCGCGATCGGAACTCGCGAGGGCCTCGTCGATCGCCGCGCTCAAGGCCCGAACGTCTCCTACCGGGTAGAGGCGGCCTCCGGGCCTGGATGCATTGAGAATCTCGCGGTGGGCGGGAATGTCGCTGAGGACGACCGAGCGGCCATAGGAGAGAGCCTCGAGCACCGTCAATGGCAATCCTTCGCGCAGCGACGGCTGGGCATAGACGCCCGCATGCGCATAAAGGGAGTTGAGCTCGTCCCCGTAGACGTATCCGGGCAGCACTACTCGAGGATCATCGCTCGCCAACTGCTTGATCATCAACTCGTAGTCGTCTGTGTAGCTGGAGCCGCCAACAACGACCAGCCGGCTGTCGGTCCCCACTTCCGAATACGCACGGATTAGCTGGTCAACCCCTTTGTCCGGAATCAGCCGTCCAACGAACAAGACGTATTGGAGGGGGCGAAGGCCCAGCCGGCTAAGGATCCGGTCGTCTCTCCCCGACCTTGACGCGACGCCATTCGGGATATGACGCGTCAAGGCGGGGCGCCCGCGATAGTGATCTAGGAGGTAGCCAGCCACCACCACCACGGCGTCGGGCACCCTTTGGCTCATCCAGTCCCCCACCCGGAGGACTCGCCTCGCGAATCTGCCCCACTTGGCATGATCCTGGTCCAATCCGTGAATGGTCTGGACTACCTTCGCCCGTGATAGCAGGCGCGGGATCGGTGACCAGATTCCAGGGCCGACCGCGTGGTAATGAACAATGTCGAATCCCCTTCCCACCGTCAGCAACGAAGCAACCGCGCTGTGGACTGCTGCTTCGAGATGCTTGGACTGGTAAGTCGGGGCAAAAAGCAACTTCACACCGTGATAGGACTCCGCCACACTGATCGTGTAGTTCTTCCGACAGAACACCACGACTTCGTGACCACGTTCCACCAGGCGTATCGACAGCTCCTCGACATGACGCTCAATGCCGCCATAGGTCGCCGGCAGGCCGCGCTGGCCGATCATGGCGATACGCACGAACCCCCCCTCCCTGTTGGACTTGTTGGGCTAATGGCTAAGGGAGAATGGTTTCGCAGTTGCGGAAGACCGTTGCCGGATCCTCGTCGTAGCAGGTGTCGTTCCCGTTGCCACCATTGACGATGTCGGTTCCCGCGCCGCCCACTAGGAAGTCGTCGCCCTCTCCGCCCTGCAGTTGGTCGTTGTCGGCGGCGCCGTGAAGCACGTCGTTACCGGGCCCACCTGAGAGAAAGTCAGAGCCGTTGCCACCCTCCAGTTCGTCATTGCCTGAGGTGCCTTCGAGAGTGTCATTTCCAGATCCACCCTCGAGGTCGTCGTCGCCGGGTCCGCCGTTGAGCCGGTCATTGCCGGGACTGAACACGATCTGGTCGTTGCCGGAATCGCCGCATACCGTGTCGTCTCCGCCCAGGGGAAAGACGGTGTCGTCGCCATCGCGGGCATTGATGACGTCCGGTCCTTCAGTGCCAGTGATGGTGTCCGGCCCGTTCGTGCCGGCGGGCTGGGTGAGAGGCTTGCCGAGACAGATCTGCGGGGCTGCTCCAGCAGGCAGCGCAAACACAACCACCAGGGCAGCTACATAGAAAACGATCCAGCGTCCGCGTAGGGCGGTAGACATGAAAACCCCCGATCCTCGATGTTTGGACACCGGCAGATCCCCCTGCCGTTTCCTCTTCCATAGGACAGCCTGGCCTATCTCGGCCCTAAGTCAATGGCAAGATTCGGTACGTGGCTTGTCGTTTGAGGAACGACTAGGCGGTGGATTGTCGCAACTTGGCTAGAAGACGTCGTGCTTCGGCGGGTGCGGCCAGAAGCCAGCCAGCCGCGAGGCTGATAGCTCCCGCGGCTGCCGTCGCCAATCCGACACCAACCAGGATCAGAGGCGGTCCCGCCGGGGGAGGGGAGAGCCAGGTTCGGACCACGACCATCACGATCGACGCGGCCAGCACGACTATTGCCACCTTTGCGACGACTCTCTCCAAGCCCGCAAACGGAGGACCCAACTGTCTACGAACAGCCACGGCTGCATGCCAGACATTGACAGTCTGGGCGATCCCGTAGGCAATCGGAATCATCAGGATCGCGAGGGGCGGCCGCCAGGTAAGGAGCATTACCGCGAGCACGCCGAGGTTGGCTACCGCCCCGTAGGAGGTGTTCCGCAAATAGGTCGATGTGTCGAGGCGTGCGAAGGAAAATCCAAGCAGCATCCGTTGCAGGCCTGCCCCAGGGAGACTCGCCGCGTACACCGCGACGACAATCCCGAGAATTCGGGCCTGACTTGGATCAAACGATCCGAGGCCGAACAACCCCGTCACAAACGGTGTCCCGGCCACTGCAACTACGGCAAAAAGCGCTGCCGAGATCATCAGCATGGTCCGCAAACCGTCGCGCAGGAGTTCGCGGGTTCGCTGTGAGTTCCCACCGATATGGGAAAGAGTCATCGGCCCAAGGAACGCCGTCATGATGGGACGGAAGAACAGCGTCCCCCCCACCGCACTCACCAATCGATTGGCATAGGTCAGGATCGTTATCGAACCTGGAGCGAGAAAAGAGGCGATCATTTGCTCCACCACCCGGGTTGCCAGTTGGATCGCTGACGCGCCGAGCGGCCGAGTTGCAAGGTTGCCGATCGTTCTGATCTCTGGAGTCAGTATTGACCCGAGGAGAAATTGAAAGCCCGAGGCTCTCGCGATTACCCAGGCACCGATCAGCTGACCAAATGCCCCGGCTACATACGCCCAGGCTGCGACTTCGACGCTGATTTGCCTTGAGAAAAGGAGGAGAATCGCGACAATCGTCAGCCCCAACACTCCCTGTAATGCCGAGGCCAGACCATGGGCGCGATGAGCATGCCGGTATGCGCGCAAGACTTCGGAGGTGGCGATCGGAGGGATGATCAGAAAGACGACCCGCGCCAGCCCGGTCGCTAGCTGGTGAGCGTCAGCGCCTAACCCGGGAGCAATCATCCGCGTCAGCAGAGGGGCGGCGAGAATCCCGGCAAGAGCAACGCCACCGGAGAGTAAGAAGGTGGCGACCACCACCGCACTCGTCTGCACATCGGTTGCCCGTTTGTCCTTTTGGTCCAGCCAGCGACTTATCACTGGTACGAGGACCTGAATGGCCGTTGGAGGAAAGAACACGGCCACTCCGAGCGGGATCCGGAGGGCCACGAACAACGCATCGGTCTCCGAACCCGCTCCGAGTAAGAACGCGAGCGTGAGGTCGAGGAGCAGCCCGGCCCCAAGGGCGAAGAAGGAGCCGAGGCTTCCTGTTGCACTCTCCCGCACGAGCTGAGAGCGCGAACTCGAGGCATCCTTTGTCACCGCCGACCCCACCGATATCCGTACTTCAGCATTTCGAGGCCCGCGATCGCCAGCACAGTTGCTTGGCGGTGGGGCGCGAATCCCGCCCGCCATCGTTCATCGGGTTTGACCGTCACTGGGCCAGCCCTCATTCGATCCGGGTTGCCCGACACCGAATGTGTTATGCCAAGGCATGCGATGTCTCCGTTCACAGCCAATGGGCGGCCGACAAGCTCGGGAAGTAGGCGATTGCGAATGCCAGTGAGGATTGACTCCAACTCGCGGGCTAGGGACTCGTAGCGAATGGTCACGACGGGCACCGGTCCGTCTTTTGGCCACAGTTCTTCGGCGAGCCGGTTCCACCACAGCCAGAGCAGTGCACTTTTGGCCGTGCCGAGCCTATCCATGGTCGCTCCTTCAGCTCGATCGAGACTTGGTTTGGGGTTGAGCCACGAGTAGGCCGCGGCACGTGGGTCACGAACGAGGTGGAGCACCCGCAGATCGAGGCTTCTCATAGTGGAGAGGAGCGCGCCGTAAGTCGGGTTCTTGGAGCTGTCGACGATGGCCCGAGAACCAGAAATCCGGGCGATCGCCCCATACAGGGCTTCGACCGCATCGAGGTAGTAACCGTGATCGGGCCGAAGTCGTTTCGGATTTCGGACCCATTGCTGCGTCCACACACTTGCGCGAAGTCGCAGCAGCTCTCGCTCAGACCTCCTCAGACGATCCAAATCGATTTGGTGGCGTCGGAGTGAGGATTCTGCCAACACCGCTGTCCAGAATGGACAGCGTTCGAAGTACTCGCCGCAGCCACAGCGCCAATTCTCGACAAGACCTCTTGTCCATATGTGACGCGCTTCGCCGATCGACACGACGCCAGACGACGATCCGAGGACACTCCCCACGAGGGTGCTCCCACTTCGACCAGTTCCCGCAACGTAAACGACCGCGACCTTCTCAGGCATGGGAGGGGGCAAGGGCTCGCTTCGCGTCACCTATATCGCATCGGGTCGACGGTCCAGCAGCTGCTGCGAAAGCCACGACGTACATAAGGAGGATCAGCTGTGTCATCAGATTGCCGGTGATGCTTCCGACTAGGTAGGCGGAAAAGATGCCAGCATTTCCGATCAGGAGGGCGCGCGGTAGTCCTCGTGATCCGCTTGCCGATGGCGCACCCGACAATGCCCTTCGAATGTGCCACCCAAGCGCGACCAAGAACGACAGAAAGGCAACGAGTCCGATAACTCCCAGCTCAACGTAGGCGCGGAGCAGATCATTGTGAGGCTCCCGACCTTGCTCGGTCGTATCACTTACAACTCCGAGACCGAGGCCAGTAACTCGCCATCCCTCTCCTGCGTTGATTACGTCTTCCCAGTAGTCGATACGCCAGCTGAGCGAGTCGCCTGGAGTCCCACGAATGGTGGTGCCTTCGCCAAGGTCGGCAAAACGCTCAGAAACTCCCGGAATCAGTGGCATTGCAGAAACGGCAGCGACGGTGAAGGCCAACAGCGCCCACCGGCGAGCGAGAAATGCAACGGCGAAAACGCCGACTACAAACGCCACGTAACTAGTGCGGGAAAAGGTCGCCACCAGGTTGATCAGGATCACCGGCAAGAGCGCGAGACCGACAACCCGAAAAAGCCGAGGGATATGACCGATCAGGGCGATGAGTCCGATTCCTACTACTGCGAGGTAAAAGCCGTAGCTATTGGGATGGGCGAACGAGCCTTCGATCCTCATGATCCCATCGATCACGCGACCCCCGCCCGTGAGCAGCTGCCACGTGCCAAGGCCAAGCGGCACCACCGTCGAGACGCAGATCGCGATCAGCAACCGGTGCACTCGTTTTTCGTCAACGATCAGGTTCTCCAGAACGACGAGAAACACGGCGAGGAATACCCATCGGGAGGCACCCAACAACGCCTGCTCTCGATCAGTGGAAAGCGCTCCACTGAGTGAAGCCGCTCCTGCCACTGCGATAGCCGCGATGGCAACCTTCGAAAGCCGAAGTGGGCGCCGAATCCGACGGGCGAGCAGCCACACCAGCGCCGTGAGCGTGTACGCCCCGGTGACGATTGCCGACAGGCTCACCCCCTGCTCACTGTCGCTCGAATGAGTGATGTCTATCGCGGTGCGCGCTGCGATCATCAGGAAGGTAAGCAATTCAAACCGGGTTAGAGCAATTGCAAAGACGAGGATTAGCCCAACCGCAGCCGCAACGGTCGCGGTAATGAGCGGGTCCCTTGATGCTGCCACGGCTGCAGCCGGGATGGCTAACGAGGCCACCAACAGACATGCCATCCAGATTCCCCGATTTGCGGAATGCTCCGTTAAGTTTCTCAACTGGTCTGGTCCACGAGTTCGAGAAGCTCGATCCTGGCTGCCGGCTCCACCCGGGACAGGACGCTGGCAGCTGCTCGCGCGACCTCGGTATCTCGCACAGATAGCTGTGCGTCGCCTTCGACCTGGAACACGATGGTGTCCTCGTCGCTGTCTACAAAGGTGCAGCCGACTAACCGCACGTCAGCTTGGTCGACGACATGGACCTGCACCTGAGTTCCAGTGCCACCCCGCAGGTTGGGGTTGGCGCCAAAGCATCCGTCCAAGACCGTGTTGGCTCCCCAGAAACGAAAGTTCCGTTTGTTGTCGGAAGCTCCGACGTTCACCATGTGGACATTGGTTGCCTTGATGTCGTAGCCCGCGTCGGTGTTTCCGGAGGCGCTGGTTTCAACAAAAGTCAGGTTATAGACATCAGGCTCGGCCGCGAATCCGTCGCCGTTCCAATAGTCATGGATGGTGTCGCGAGCGTTGTTCATCGTCACTCGTTCGATCACGACGTCGTGCACGGAATCGATCAGATGCACCCCGATCGCGAAGTTGTCTCCGTCGTATTGGAGCGAGTCGCCCAGCACATCGACGATCGACACGTCGTGGGTGTCGTACGCGAGCCTGATGGCGCCCTTCGAGAATCCCCTCACTACGACGTTGGAGATAGAGAGGCCATTGATGGTCGCGTCCGGTCCACCATCGGCGGCGGCGTTCTCGAAGAAACGTCGCACATTCGTGGCCGTGATCCTGGTTATCGAAAGGTCTGTGATTGGCTCGGCTACCAGGAAGCAGCCATTGCCAACGTTTTGGCACGTAAGTCCTGCGAACGCGAGATGGTCCGCGCCGGCGTTGAGACGGAAGAGCGGCTTTCCCGGCTCGGCGAGCGGGTCGTAGGGATCGGCTCGGGTCCCTTGCAAAACCGGGCCAGGCCCCGTAGCCGGGCCTCGGATCGTGACCGGGGCACCGTGGGCGCCGCCGTTGCTAAGGGCCACCGGGAGATCGACGTTGTAGACGCCGGCGGCCAGCTCGATGGTGGCGCCCGGTCCAGCTTGTGCGATCAACGCGTTCAATTGCGTGAGATCGGCCGCATTGGTCGCAGTGCTGCCGTCGCCCTGACCGTCAGGAGCGATATAGGCCGTCGGCGCGATGGGTGCACTGGTCACCGACCGGGTCATCGACGGTGCCGTTTGATCAGTGGGGTTCAGAGCCGAAACCGGGGTCGGTGAGCAAGCGACGAAGACGAGCGCGGTCAGTAGTCGAGTGCCTGACAGGTGGGTTTTTGGGTGGGACAACGAATCACCCTCTGATCGGGAACGACCGCTGAACGTTAGCCCACCCACTCCGCATAGTGACAGGCAGCCACTGATGGTGGCGAACAGGTCGAGAATGGGCTACAGTCCCTGGCTCAGCGGGCTTGGGGGGCACGACCAGGAGGAGGGTCGTGGGAGAGCCAAGGGTGGTCCCAGAGCGGGGGATGGTCGAAGAGTCGGAGGTCATCGATTTGATCTCCGACTCTTGGATTCCGTCGCGGAGCGGCCACCCGGGTTTTGTCGGAAGCCGGCTCCTGTCGATTTCGGTGGTCATCCTCATAGCGGATTGGCTGCTGCTCACACTTGGTTTCGTCTCCGTGTCCCTCGTCAGGTTCGGAGCCCAATGGACTGAGATTTGGAACGACGTCGCGCCCAGTTGGGAAGTCGTCGTCCCGTTGTATCTGACTATCGGGACCGCAATCGGCTGGCTGATGGGGTTCTACAAAGTTCGCCCGTCCTGGCGCCAAGACCTCATCCGGACTGGGTCGGCTGTCGGGGTCCTCGCCATCACCGCCCTCGCCTTGCTCTTCATGTTCGACCGCGACCAAGTGAGCCGGCTCTTCCTCCTCGCGTACTTCCTGGCGATATGGCTCGGAATGACCTTTGCCCGCGGTGCCGCCAGAGCTTGGTTCCGGAGGCGAAGGGCGGCCGGCAAGGGAATCGTGAATGTGTTGGTGCTCGGGTCAGGTGCGGTCGCGCAAGGCTTTATCGCCGAAGCGACCGCCCACGCCGAGGCGGGACTCAACATTGTCGGATTTCTCGATAGCCCGGGCCGCACTCTGCCCGGCCAGCCCCGTCTCGGAACGGTGGCCGATCTGGCGGTTGTCCTCGAGCACGTGGTTGTGGACGAGATGGTCGTCTGTCTGCCCATCGACGACTGGACGCGAATCGGCCGAATCGCTTCGATCGCCGAGATGCAAGGCAAATCGATTCGCATTCCCATGCATGTTCCTGGGACCACTCACTCGCAGACCAGGCTCGATCATCTGGCGGGAGTCCCCGTGTTGAGCGTGATCTCAACGCCGGACCAACCACTTGCCAACGGTTGCAAGCGCCTGTTGGACGTGGTCGTCGCCGGAACCGCCTTGCTCTTACTGGCACCGATGCTGGCTCTGATCGGTGTCACGATCGCGCTGGGCGATGGCCAGCCGGTTGTGTTCTCACAGCCGAGAGTCGGCCTGCACGGTCGCACTTTCATCCTTCGCAAGTTCCGGACCATGGTCCCGAATGCCGAGGCTCGCTTCGCGGAGGTGGCCCATCTCAACGAACGCCAGGGGCCGGTCTTCAAGGTCGAACGCGACCCGCGGATAACGAGATTCGGAAGGCTGCTTCGTGCGACCAGCCTTGACGAGCTTCCCCAACTCTGGAACGTGCTGCGCGGCGAGATGAGCCTCGTCGGACCGCGTCCGCCTCTTCAGAGCGAAGTCGAGCGCTACGACCCCTGGCACCGACGGCGTCTGTCGATGAAGCCGGGGATCACCGGCCTCTGGCAGGTGAGCAATCGCAACGAGGCGAGCTTTGACAACTGGGTGGCCCAGGACCTCGAGTACATCGACTCGTGGTCTGTGACCCAAGACCTCCGCATCCTGGCCCGGACCATTCCGGCGGTGATGAGGCTCACCGGCAAATAGATCCAATCCATTCCTGCGTAAAAACCCTCGGGATTAGGGCGCAGATCTACGCAAGAATGGGTTGGTGGAACCTCGGAACCCTCGGGCTGAGGCGACCTCGCTCCTCCAATCGGGTTACGAGGC